>JAGGXM010000098.1 GCA_021163045.1 Thermoproteota archaeon
CGATTTAATCAAAAATTTATGGCTATTTAATCCGTATGTGATTTTCATTTCAAGTGTTTGGGGGATGTTTGATCCGCTTGCTAGTATGTTTTCGATAGTCGCTTTGTATTTCTTTGCAATTGAAGAATTCTTCGCTGGGGGTATTTTCCTTGGATTAGGCTTCTTAACAAAGATGTATCCAGCATTCTATTTTCCACCGATATTTCTATATCTGCTTTTAAGAAAAGAATTTAGGAAAGCGATAAAGTCCCTTATAGGTTTTCTAGCAGTTTCATTCCTAACAATACCAATTTATTTTGCGTTACCAAATGGTTTAGACGCTTTATTAATTCTATTTAAAGTGAGAAGCGTCCCAGATTGGCGTGGTAAATTCTTTGCAAAAGGGCTTAGTTGGCAAGTTTTTATAACATGGTTCTTTCCCAATGCAAAAGCAATACCGGTATTCCTAATTTTGTTCATACCTTTGTATGGGATGACAATAACATATTTTATAATCGCATTCAGAAAAAACATGTTTACTGTAGATAATTTAGCAAGAATCTTTGTTAGCATAACGGCATTAGAATTTCTTACATATAATTTCTTAAATCCACAATATTTCTACTGGATGTTACCACTCTTAATACTTTTACTGGATAAGAAATATATCCGAAAGAAAGATTACAAGATCTATTGGATGACTGTTTTAATTGCAGTATATCTTGGCTATCCGATTACATACTTTATCTCTGCATATTTCTTATTGCATCCTTACAGCATTCCTGTACTTTCAGAATTTGAGGCATTACGTATCGCTACATATGAATTTCTTCGATTAAAAGCCATACCTATTCTGATTGTAACATACCTTAATTTTTACTTCTATTCAAAAGGAGTGCTCCCAAATGCTATGAGCGGACTGAATCCAATTACACAACTTATAGCTTTTAGAAAATACGTTCTAAAGCTTATCTCGTCGAAAAAACGAATTAAGCAAATAAAGGGTAAGAAAATCCACAGAAGATTTAAAGTTTCTATAGGTATAAATGCGTATAATGAAGGGCTAAATTTAGTCGAGTGTGTTAATAGTATCCTGAAGGATAATAAAGGATTCTTCGATGAAATTATTATAGTCGCTGGTGGAACTGATAATACTATAGAGCTTGCTAAAAGATTCGAAAGCGCATTTCCAGATAAAATTCGTGTAATCGAGGAAAGAGAGCGCCGAGGAAAAATCTGGGGGATAAATCAAATTCTGAAAAGAGCTTCTGGTGATATTATTATTTTGTGTGCTGGCGATGCTATAGTTGAAAGAAAGGCAATAAGATATCTTGTAGAACCCTTTTACAGGGGATATAGCAACTTAGGTGTTGTGACGTCGAAGCCGAAACCAATAATAACAACAGAAAATAGACTTATTCGGAATGCAATTGAACTTCTCTGGGAACTCCACAATGAAGTCATTGCTCAGACATATAAACACCTAGGCTCTGCACCACATGCATCTGCAGAACTAATGGCTTTTAAAGCCGGTGAGATCAGGGAGATACCATCAGATGTCGTAAATGATGATGCATATATTGCAAATTATTTCGTAAAAAGAGGTTATCGGATTATATATCAACCAAAAGCAATAGTTTACGTTCGAACACCAGAAACAGTAATGGAATATCTTCAACAGAGAAGAAGAATTCAATATGGCCACTATAAAGTATCTAAGGAACTCGGAACCGTGAGTGGCGCATTCCTTAAGGTCATGTATTTATACCCAAACATTGCCTTTGGTGCAATAAAAAATCTACTCATTAGAAGACCAAAATACCTATTTTACTTCGTTACAACGGCACTACTAGAAATTATCGCGATCCTAATAGCGCAATCGGATCATCTTCTCAAAGTATCACATGCAAAGTGGAAGCTTATAGAATCCACAAAAGGAAATGGAAAAAATAACAAGAATTCAAAGAATAACAGCTTTGGATAAGCCTCTTGGTACATCGATTGGGCTTCCTCTTTTTATGCCCGTATAATATGCCAATAATTGAAGCGGTATTGCATTCACTATTGGTGTGAATATCCGTGGAACATTAGGTACATAAATAACATTTTTTGATAGTTTTCTGGAGGTTTTATCTCCCTTATTTGTTATAATTATCGGATTTCCTCCCATCTGTTTAATTTCAGAAATTAATTTATACGAATCTTCTACAGCGTCAGGAATCTTTGGCATTATTAAGATGACAGGAAAGTTATTATAAACAAGTGCTTTCGGACCATGTCGTAGTTCTCCAGCTTCTACACCTTCGGCATGGAGATATGCGGTTTCCTTAAATTTAAGGGCACCTTCAAGAGCGATTGGATAGTTTAATCCCCGAGACACTACATATAAGGAATTTCTCTTATATAATTGCTCAGATATTTCTCGTGCTTTGTCTTGAGTCATTGCTATAGTTTCCTCTACAATTCTAGGTAGTTTATAAAGATGAGAAAATATCTCTTTAGCTTCCTTCTCGTTAAGAAAATTATTTTGTAAACCAGTGGCTATTATTAATTGATATAATGCAATAATCTGTCCTAGGAATGATTTTGTAGCCGGAACTGCACGTTCCGGACCAATACCTATTGGTAAGTAAACATTAGAAGCGAACATGAGTGGTGTCCCTAAAGAATTTGTTACTCCTATTATAATTGCACCATGAAGTTTGGCTTTGGATACCGCTCTTAGTACATCAGTAGAAGCTCCGGATTGAGATATAGCTATTACCGTAGTTCCTGTTTTTACCTCCTTGAGCGAATAATAAGTGAATTCCGCAGCATCTATTATTGTTGGAGACAGCCCTGCAAGTTCTCTGAAAATATAACTGCTGATCATACCAGCATGATAAGAGGTGCCACAACCAATAATGAAAATTTTCTTAGAGTCATTCAAGATGCTAGCAGCTAAATCTAAATACACCTTTTGCGGGGTCATTATTGCTCTCTTGAGCCATAACGTACTTTCATGAATTTCTCTGAGCATGAAATGGGGCCAACCGCCAGGTACATTACCTTTTGGTGCTTCAGCAATAGGTTGCCACTCAAAAGACTCGGGGATGCCCTTTTTTAAATCTATTATCTCTACAGAATCCTGCGTAATTAGAGCTAATTTATCGAAGTTCAATTTCAGAAACTCTAAAACCAAGTCTCTAATTGCGTCTATCTCTGTAGCGAAATAAATCCCGTTTTCATTTCGCCCGATATAAACATTAGAATCCTTATTAACAATAGCAATTTTATCAGGATATTTTGAATGAATTACCGCGAACGAAAATGAACCATCTAATTCAAAATATGTTTTACGAATTCCGTCTAGTAGTCCATTTTTTGGAATATAATCTTCTAATAAATGAGAAATTATCTCAGCATCGGTACGCGACTTAAATATATGCCCTTTTTCGGAAAGCCTATCCCTAATTATAGAGTAATTCCAGATAACCCCCTCCATAGCAACGGCAATTTCGCCATTACAATCGTCTAACGGTTGCGTGTTATCCAAATGAGGTCTTCCATGGGTTGCATGACGAACATCACATATACCAATGTTTGATGATAGCTTCTCTAAGTGATCTATTTGTACAAACTCCTTTGCCCGCTTTGGAGACTTTATTATATTAATCTTTGAATTCTTAATAATAGCGATTCCAGTACCATCGAATCCGAGATGGCTTTGCTTTATTAGAATGCTTCTTAAGGTTTTCCCCATAGTCTCAGGATTGTTTATAACGCAACCACCAATTCCGCCCATTATAACCACACCATTCAAATCTTACTAAAAATCTTAAGAAATTTGGATTTTTAAGGTTAGTTTTTCTTAAAAGATGCATAATTATTTATTGCTCTTTCTTCTGTAATAATTTCTCTATTTTTAAGAGATGTCTTGAAGTTTTTACCGATTCTGATGAAATTTTCCATAACTTATTTTTAGACAGAACGAAGTGTTCTAATCGATAATCTATAAAATTTTTCTTAATGTCCTCAGCAATGTGATGTAATTGTACACAATGCGGCGAGCCTTCTACTGATATTATAATAACCTGCTTTGGCTTAGAGTAAGATATAAACGATGCTAGTTTGTATGCAATAATATTCCAGTGCTCTGCTTCAGGGCAACTTCGGAGAATTAGCGTATCTGAATCAGAAAAGGGTTCTAAAATTTCGGTGTTTTTTTGTAAAATGCAAGAGGATATGATAACTAATTTCTTATTTCTTGCCAGACCCACATTACTTTCTAAAAGCCGAGGGATTTCCTTAAATGAGCCTTTCAATATGATTACCTCAAAAAATCGTTAATTAGAAG
>JAGGXM010000150.1 GCA_021163045.1 Thermoproteota archaeon
ATTATAAAGATATTCCCCATAAAAGTAAGTTATAATTATGTGCATAATCACAAAAGATTTATATATTTTTTCCTTCATTTCTATGAATAGATGTTTCCATTATGAGGTGTTTAATATGGCACGCGAAACAATAGTTATTGCAACACAGGGACCTGGAGGCCTTGACGACCTTGTTTCCCCGTTTTTCGCTAGAGCTTCAACATTTACTATTGTTGAGGCAATTAATGGCGAAATAAAAAACGTTAGAGTAGAACAAAATCCAGCGGTAATGGCTCCTTCTGGTGCTGGAATTCAAGTTGCTCAATTGGTTGCCGGATTCGGCGCAAATGTTGTAATTGCTGGTGGAGTCGGACCAAACGCTCATCAAGCATTAGCTTCGCTTGGAATAAGAATTATCTCTGGAATAAGTGGGGTTCCGGTAAGGAAGGTATTAGATGATTACTTTAGCGGAAGATTATCTTCAACAATGCCAGGGCCTACGCCCCCGCTACCACCGACGCCAAGACAACCAAGTGCGCCATATCCTCCCGTATCGTATCCGCCCATAGCTCCACCGCTACCCCCACAGGTACCAACGCCATATACATTCGGATTTCCGTCGAAAGAATTCGAACTTAAAATGCTAGAATCGATGAAAAGATTCCTAGAAGAGCAATTGAAGCTGATAAATGATAGGATAAAAGAACTCAAAGAAAGCTCTAAGAAAGAATAGGTGATTTTGTTGGTAAAAATTATTGTTTCATCGCAACCGCCTGGCGGACTTGACTCTCTTGTGGATCCTAGATTTGGACGCTGTTCGACGTTTACCATTGTTGATGTAGACAATTCTGGTAAGATTTTAAATGTGCAAGTGATACCCAACTCTGCTGCTAATGCTCCCGGTGGTGCTGGTATCCAAGCAACACAACTTGTAGCATCAACTGGTGCGCAAGTGATAATTACCGGTAATCTTGGTCCAAATGCCTCCAGAGCACTACAACAACTTGGTGTTGCTATTTTTGTAGCTCCACTATCAATAACTGTACGTGACGCCATTATGCAATATTTATCTGGCATGCTACAGCCATTTATGGGGACACCCTCTGGTTATCAACCATATGGTGGTGGCATGGGCAGAGGCATGGGACAAGGCCGTGGAAGGGGTGGAGGTAGAGGACGCGGTAGAGGCCAAGGAGGATCAGGTAGAGGATGGTTTTAGAGGCCATATAGGAGGTTGCAATTAAGTGGATGCATCCAGAGAACTTATTAAGCTCGTTGAAGGGGATTATAAACTAGGTATCCCCACTATAAGTGTAACTGGTGGAAAAGGAGGAACCGGCAAATCGACAATTGCGATAAACCTCGCCTCTTATTTTTATAGTAGAGGCAAAAAGGTTCTTTTAATCGATGCTGATGTTGATGCACCAAACGTTGCCATCCTTCTAGGTATTCCTCAGGAAATAATTCGTGATATTAATGTTTTTATCCCTAAATTCCAACTTGATAAGTGCATAAAATGCGGACTTTGCGCTAATGTATGCAGAGAACATGCTATTCTTTTTGCTCCAAACAAATACCCAATTTTTTTCATTGACTTATGCACTGGTTGTAAAGCATGTAAGATTATCTGTCCTGTAAATGCAATAGATGATGATAAAAAAACAATAGGCTGGGTTAAAAAAGGAAAATATAATGGAATTGATGTATTATCTGGGGAATTGAAGGCAAGGGAACATGAACCTGAACCTGTGATCATGGCAACGAAAGAGATTGCTAAGGAACTTATAAAGACTAATGACTATGATATTGTAATCATAGACACATCTCCCGGATCACATATAAATGTACTCAAATCGCTTCTAGGTTCAGATTTAGCATTGGCCGTTACAGAACCAACCCCTTTTGGAGTCCATGATCTAAATCTTATACTTAAACTCTTAAGAATCTTGGATATAGAATCATATGTTGTTTTAAACAGATCCGATCTAGCTGAATACCAGCAAGAAGTACGAAATCTTTGTAGAAAATACGATGTTGAGATAATTTCGGAGATACCATTAGATGACGTGATATTAAAGAGCTATGTAAATCAAATTCCTGCGGTTCTATCTAAGGAGAGATCCTCGGGTACAGATGCTTTGCTTAAATTAGGTAAAAAAGTAGAGGAGTTGATATTCGGATGAAAGAAATTACTTTTGTAAGCGGAAAAGGTGGTGTTGGAAAGACTACAATAACCGCATCTTTTGCGTTGCTTCTAAACAATCTACAGAAAAAAATCTTGGCTGTTGATGCTGATGCTGATGCCCCTAATTTAGGGCTAATATTAAGCAACAAAGAGATTTCTAGAGAGTATATCAAAGCTACCGAAAAAGCAGTAATAGACTATGAAAAATGCACTTCCTGTGGTATATGTATTGATTATTGCCCCGAAGGAGCTATTATTAAAAGCCCAAACGATAATAAAATTAAAATAATACCTGTTTTCTGTGAGGGCTGTGGCGTTTGTAATGTTGTATGCCCAGAAAAAGCTATAGATATGATGCCCTACGAAACTGGATATTATGTACATGCTATAACCGAACATGGTTTTCCTATAGTAACAGGACACCTAAAATTAGGCGAATCGGGTTCTGGTAAATTCGTTTATGAGCTCAGGAACAAAGCACGAAGCCTAGCTAAAGAATATAACACAGAATATATCCTTATAGATGGCCCACCAGGATCTAGCTGTACAGCAATTGCTGCAATTACTGGTGTTAGTTTTGTTGTTTTAATAACAGAACCAACACCAGCATCAATTAGCGACCTTAAAAAAATACATAAAATAGTCAAGCATTTTAGAATACCACATGCACTAATTATAAACAAAGCGGACCTTTCTGAAAAATACCGAAAATATCTCTACGAATTTGCTGAAAACGAAAAAATTAAAATTCTGGGCGAAATTCCACTTGATAAAAATATTCCTAAAGCAATAGCTCATGCAAAAACGATTATAGAATTTTCACCAGATGCTAATGCGTCCAAAGCGATAAAGGATATCTTTTACAGATTCTCTAAAATTATCTAATTCTTAGAAACTATCACTTTTTTATTAAGTATTCCATTATGATATTTAGGGGTTCCCAATGTCAAGAAGGCGAAGACGTGGATGGAGACGAAAGAGTTATCCTGGTAGACCAATCAAGCCAAGATACTTATCTGGATTACCACCCTTTAGGCATTTTATTCCATCAATACCAAGTACTATGCAAATACAACCAAAAGAACCTGTTTTCCTGTCTTTCGACGAATTTGAAGCGTTGAAATTGATCGATCTAGAAGATTTAACACAGGAATCCGCTGGTAATAGAATGGGAGTCTCTAGAGGTACTATTTGGAGGTTACTTAAAAGCGCTAGAAAGAAGATCATAACTGCACTGCTGGAAGGAAGAGAGATTTTAATTGTACCTCAAGCTCCAGTAAGAATTGAAAGCGATGTAGTAGAAGAGGAGAAAGAACCTGAACAATAATTTTTTGCAGCAAACGAGATTAGCTATTATAGTCTAGCTATAGAAATTAGAGATATTTAGAATTAGAGCTAATATTGATTATCATGTCTTTTTAGTTAGAATGAAAACTGTTGCGGAAGAACCAACAGCACCAATATTTTCAGCTATTCCTATTTTTACACCATCAACTTGGTTATTTCCCGCGTCTCCTCGTAACTGTAAAGCTACCTCTGCCACTTCATAGATTCCAGTAGCACCTACTGGATGACCTCTTGCTTTCAGGCCTCCAAATGTATTTGTAGGTAATCTTCCATTTAACCGTAGTTCTTCATCTTTTGCTAGTTTTGCGCCTTCACCTTTTCCAGCGAGTCCCAAAGCTTCTATTCCTAGAATACCTGTTATTGAAAATGCATCATGAACTTCTGCAATCTGTATATCTTTAGGTGTCAAGTGCGCCATTTCATAGGCTTTCTTAGCAGCCTTTACAACGCCCAATAAAACCAAGGGATCTTCTCTATCATACAGCTTAAAATAGTCAATAGCAAGCCCCGCACCCGAGATTTCAACATCTGTTTCGTCAGAAGTAAGAACCAATGCCGCTGCACCATCGCCAAGGCTGGATGATTCTAGGATATGAATAGGATCTGCTACCATTGGAGAATTCTTAACCATTTCTAACGTTATTTTCCTTCTAAACTGAGCTAATGGATTTAGATATCCATGATCATGTTCTATAACTGGAAACATCATTATATCCTCATGTGGTATGTTGTATCTATGCATATAATATCGTAAAGCTAGTGCATTTAATGATGGAAATGTAGCTCCAGAAATAAAGGTCCAATCATAATCCTCCGCTAGCATCATAGCAGCAGTATTCTCTGGGGTTAATATATCCATTAATTTCTCAACCCCTACTACAAGAACATTCCGCATACCGCCTTTAACCATTCTAAAACCAGTAAATATCGCTACTCCTCCTGATGAACATGCAGATTCAATCCTAGCTACTGGTTTATTTTTTATACCTAATGCGTCTAATATTGCTGTAGCCAGATTTAACTGCATATTATCAAATTCGCAGGTCATATTCGATACTAAGAGCATATCAATTTCCTTTGGTTTAAGATTAGCGTCATCTAACGCTAATAGTGCTGCATCTGTTGCTAAATCAACAACACTTTTATCCCAATAATCTTTTACAGGAAGCATTCCCACTCCTTTTACAAAAACAGGCATTGGCTTTTCACCTTAAAGCTTGAACCTATCATACATTTTAATTTTTAAATATATAATCTTTGAGGACATTGTAAACATCCATAAAGTTTTTTGTCCTAATTGTAATTTTAGCGGCTCTTATCACCTCGGGATTTCTAGGATTTATAGCAATTGAGAACCCTACAGCTTTCATAAGCTCGATATCGTTGATCCAATCCCCGATATGGATGCATTCTTCGAAACTTATTCCGAGCTCATTAATTAATTCCCTAAGTTTTTCTTTTTTATTTGAATTCACATGCTCTATTGAGACAATTATATCATTTTTAATTTTCATTTTAGTTCCTAATGCATAATCGATTCCCAATCGTTTCGAAATAACATCGATTACAACATCGGGATTATCCGTCAATAGAACAGTCAAAAGTCCTGCTTCTCTAAATTTTGCTATAGCACTCTTAGCGCCAGGAATTAGCGGAATTTCTGAGGCTAATTCCCGAATTATTGATGCCCTGAGACCAATCAATAATGAGAATTCATCGACTAACATTTTCTCGTATGAAATTTCACCCGTGGCGAATGCTTCTTCTATTTCAAGGAATTTTTTCTCTATGTCTCCGCCAATTCTATGGATAACATAATCAAAGGAGTTAGATAATGCAAGAGTGCCATCTAGATCTATAGAGATTAATTTGAACATGAGCATCCCTTTTACGATATTGTTTACTTCATAGGAGTAAGTTAGAGCCCTAAAACCTTTTGGATAGTTGTTATATCAATATTTCTAATTCTAAGTATCTTTGTCCTAGCCTTCTCGCCCTTTATAATTTCAATATCTCGTTTCTTTACACCGAGTTTTTTTGCGAGTACTTCAATTAACTCCCTATTTGCTTGTCCACCTTTTGGTACTGCCTGTAGTCGTATTTCAATTCCATTCTCTGATACTAAGAATCTCTGATTGTCCGAAATTTTTTTCACGTTAGGAATAACATGCACTTTAAGGAAAATATCACCATTCTTTTCAAAAATCCATTTATTTTCACTATTCTTTTTCTTCAAAGATAACACCAGATTAAATTAGTTCCTTTAACGTCTTAATTAACGTATCTATATCTTCTTCATTGTTATAGAAATGCGGTGAGACTCTAATATTACCTAACCTAAACGCGATGATTATTTTTCTCTTTCTAAGCTCCTTGTAAATTTTTTCTCCATTATGAACTTTAAAGGACAGTATTGGAGATTTAAGCGTCTCTGGAGTGCTTATATTTACACCCAAATTCTCTAATTTCGATTTTAAGTATTGAATTAATTGCAAATTTCGCTTTTCAATTTCATTTATACTGATTTCAAGAAGTAAATTAATAGACTCTACCGAAGCATGAATACCACTAAAATTTAAAGTTCCGATTTCAAATCTTCGGGCCTCTCGAGCCGGTTTAAATTCTCTTTGCGTAAAATCAGTAAAATTTTGTTCACCCCGCCACCCAATAAAAGAAAGCTCTAATTCTTCAATTAGATTATCTCTAACATATAAAAATCCCGTCCCTGTAGGAGAAATTAACCACTTGTGCCCGCCGCATGCCATAAAATCAATATCCTCGCTCTTCACATCTATGGAAAGTGCCCCGACACCTTGAATTCCATCGACAAACAGATATGCACCATTGTTATGTGCGATCTCGGATAATCTTTTAAGATCATGAACGAAGCCATTAGAAAACTCTACCCATGAAACAGCAATTATTCTGGTCTTATTTGTGATTTTTTTCGCATATTCATCAGCATCGATGATTCCATCCTTATTTTTAACCATAATGATTTTCAAGCCGTATTTATGAGCAATATGAATCCAAGGGAAGTAATTTGCAGGGAATTCTAAATCATTTAATAAAATTTCGTCGCCAGGCCTCCATTTTATACCATGAGCAATGATATTTATTCCATAGCTAGTATTATGGCAAAATGCAATTTCAGCTGGCTCGGCATTGATCAATTTTCCAATTTTTTCCTTGTATTCAATGAGTTTTTTCTCCCAATCGGGCCAGTTGATGCCTCCGAGTCTGCGTGTCTCTATATGGTCTTTCCATTCTTTAATACTTCTTTCAGGCATTAATCCTGTAGATGCAGTATTAAGGTAGGTTAATTCTTTAACCCCGTAAAATTCCGATCTTATAGAATCCCAGCTCCACATAATAAAACACCATATGAAATAAATCATTAGATAAAGAATTTTTTTGTAAAGTTAATTCTATGCAATCACAGTTAATCGACATTTGTTAGATAATAAACACAGCTTACCTTGTTTGATTGGCCAAAAACTCCTCTACTTCCTGTCTAGTTGGAATGCTTCTAGCTCCTTTTCTTGAAACTTTAATAGCAGCCACAGCGGAAGCAAATCTTAACGTTTTCTCGATGGGCCATTTTTCCAGAACGCCGTAGAGATAGCCAGCATCAAAGGCATCTCCGGCTCCAGTAGTATCGACAACTTTCACTGGGAATATCGGTTGTTCGTATTTTTCTCCATTAATATAAGCTGTAGATCCTTGGCTCCCTTTTTTGATTATGACATGTTCAACGTCATATTTATCTAATATTTTTATTGCTTTAGATTCATCGTTCGTTCGTGTCAATTTAGAAAGCTCTAAAGCATTTAGTATGAGTATATCTGTATTTTCGAGCAACTTTCTTATATAATCAAATTTATGTTTTTCCCATTTTCTTCCGGGATCTATAGAAACTAAAACTCCATGTTCATTTGCTATCGTTGCTGCTTCTATTGCTGTATCAGGCCTAAATGATGTTATATGAAGAATTTTTGCACTTGCAATATAACTCGGATCTAAATCTTTAGGTGTAACCTCTTCTCCTGCACCTAGATATTCAAATATGATAACATTTCCATGACGATTTATACCAATGAACGAAGTGCAAGATTGTTTGTTCACAACTATTTTAACATGAGAAATATCAACTCCTTCCTTTATTAGTTCGTCTAATAGTATCCTACCAAAATCATCAAAGCCAACAGATCCTATAAAACCAGATCTTTTTCCCAGACGCCGGATACCTACTGCTAAATTTGCAGCGGATCCCCCACCACCATATCTAAGATCTTTGATTTCAGCAAGTTCATCTACTCCTGGATAATTATCAACAAAAATCGATATATCCATAAGTATATGCCCTAATCCCACTACATCAATCTCGGTCATTTGATTTCACTCCTTTTATCTTTCAAATATTTCCATGAAAATAATTTTTGGTGATTCGCTTGGAGGTATATATTTGGAAGAGCGAATATAACTTCGTTATGTATTCTCATTCAATTCTTTTTTTATCATTAATAATTTTAACTACATTAATAATCAATACGACAATAAAAAGAAAGAAATTAGGAATGAAATATCAAGCTTTTAAATATCTTGAAGGTTCTACAATGACCGTCGCCTTTGGGCTTCTACTACTGCTTATTGGCGCTTATTTATGGAAGGAAACCATATTAATGAACCTAGAGGCGTACAGATACTTATTAGGTAGTTATATCTTTTTTATATCCAGTACCATTTTTTGGATTCTTTTTGTAGACGAAATTACGAATAGGTACAAATACAAGAGTCTAGATCTTTTAATTCTTACATTAATGAGCTGTATTTTGTCAATACTTACGATTACTTTACCGGGAGATATACCAAAAATTCAGTCTTACTTAACTATAATTCTCACTGTTTTTTCATTTATATACTTTAAGTCCTCATTACATATGTCTCTCTATGGGTATAGCAAGATTCGAGATGTTCATGGAATTCATAGAATTTCTTTTTGGATTTATATGTTGAATTTTCCAATGACAATGATTTCTATAATCCTAAATATATTGAATAGACTTCAAGGAAAATTTTTTGGCATTTATGTCCTGCTTTCATGGATTCTATCATTAGTTACATTTATTTTATTGTACATTTCGATCTCAATGCCCAAATGGTTCATAAAACTTTTAAAGCTATTTAAAAAAGATTTTTGAATATTTCTTAAATTAATGTTCTATCATAAATTTCAGTTATTAAAAATCTTTTGAGGTG
>JAGGXM010000147.1 GCA_021163045.1 Thermoproteota archaeon
ATATTAATTGCTCTTACTTATTTTTAAAATTTAGCTATTTATTCTGAGATATATTTTAAGATGAAGGTTTCTTTGAAGCTTTTGCATATGCCATAAGAATTTACGGAGAGATATGTACAGAATTTGAGAAAGTTGGTAAAAGCTTATCGAATAGCCGTTAAATTAGCTTATAACATAGACATGGTTATATTAGAGAAAAAAATTTGGGTAAATTAAATTGCGTAAAGATGTTTATACTTCCTCTCGAGGTGATCAATAAAGTATCTTACATTCATGTTTTCCCCAAGTGCTCTCTTTATAAGCTCCTTAGGCGGATATGTTGAACCCCATCTATGAATCTTATCTTTAAGCCAAGTTCTTATTTCACCATATTTCTTTTCGTGGATTAAGTCCGATAAGTTCCCTATTTCACTTTCCATTTTCCTAGCTATCTGTACTGCTAGAATTGTGCCTATCGAATATGTTGGGAAATACCCGATTGCTCCCATGCTCCAATGAATGTCCTGAAGAACCCCGAGAGCATCATTTGGAGGTCTTATTCCGAGGATTCTATCCATATTTTCATTCCAAATTTGAGGCAACTCAGATACATCTAATTTCTCTTCTATTAATCCTTTCTCTATCTCAAATCGCAGAATAATATGTTGGTTATATGTTACTTCATCGGATTCAACTCTTATTAATTCTGGCCTAACAAGGTTGAAGTATCTATAAACATCTGAAATTTGATATTTTTCCAAGAATGGAAGGAATTCCTTTAGTAGATCAAAGTTCGTCTCGACAAAAGCCAGACTCCTTCCAATCATATTTTCCCAGAATCTTGATTGTGATTCGTGGACTCCAAGGGATACGCCAGTAGCTATAGGCGTAGCCATTAATTTTTCATCGATTTGAAGTTCATATAATCCATGACCAAATTCATGAATTACAGCTAGTAAGGATCTTCTGAAATCATACCCTGCATATCTTGTTGTTATTCTTACATCAAAAATTCCCATACTATTTGTGAATGGATGGGCTGATATGTCCAATCTTCCACGATTGAAATCAAAGCCAAAAAGCTCAAGTATTTTTTTATTTAGCTGTTTCATTTTCTCTATATCGTATTTTTCCTTCTCCAGTGGGTGTTTATCTCGATATCCGTCGGAATTTCTGATTCTTTTTAAGATATCAACTAAGCTTGGTTTAAGATTACCAAACATGTCTTCTACTTCTCTAGTTTTCAGTCCCTCCTCGAACAGATCCAGCAAGGCATCATAGGGATGTTCATCATATCCTAAAAGCTCGGCTTTCTTTCTAGACATATCCACGATCTTAGTAAGATACGGTTCGAAGATGGAAAAGTCGCTTTTCTCTTTAGCTTTTCTCCATACAACTTTAGCTTCAGCTGTTAATTTTTCGAATTCTTCTACAAATTCGGGCGGTAGTTTCTCGAAAATTCGGATTTCTCGCTTAAGGACTCGAATAACTCCTTTTTCAAAATCATTGAGTTTTTCCTCCTTCTCGGCCTGATTAACTAACTCTCTGAATTCCGGGCTTAAAAGCATTCTTTGAGCAAGTACTGTTAGCCTTCCAAATACGATACTTCTTTCCTTTATAGAACTTGCAGGCATGTATGTCTCGGTATCCCAACCTAGTAAGGAGCCTGCATAGGCGACTGACCATATATCGAGGAATTTATCTAGCAGCTTTTTCATCTTTTTATTTTCAAAAGCCTCGAACATATTTATCACCAGTCGGTTTTCATGAAAAAAGATTTAAAAATTATGAGTAAAGGGGCTAAAGTTGATATAAATAATTTCATACCTCAAACGATCAAATTCTTTTCAAAAGTTCACGAATTCTATTTTTCAGAGCCTTTATGACTGCTTTTACATATTTATCAGCTAAATCTGTATCTAATTTTGGCAATCCCTTATTCTTTTCATAGATTATTATAGATCCTGGTGCAGGCCAAACTTCAATACCACGTTCATATAAGTAAACTTCTTCATTGAAATCGTATTTTTTCACAAATTTAGGCATTTTAGCCAAAATGAAGGCCGTTTCATCTAAGCCACCATGACCCCCAGGTTCACCATAAATTTCTTCGGTTATATTCCTTGTATATATCCACCAGTGTACTACAATCGACTTGATCCTATTTTCAAGCCACAAATCATTCATCGCATCTCTTATTGGGGTAACATTGCCTCCGTGGCCATTAATTATCACAAATTTTTGAAATCCATGTGCATGGTATACACGTATTATCTCCTTTAAAAGATTCCTCAGAGTTGCTCCAGATACCGATGTAGAACCTTTATAACGTAGGAGTGTTTGAGTTATACCATAGTATACCGTGGGTGCTATCAATGCTTTAATGCTTTCTGCGATTTCTTCTGCAATAATCTCTGGAATTAAAGCATCTGTCCCAAGAGGCAAATGAGGTCCATGAGCTTCAATAGTTCCAACAGGGATAATTAAATTAGTATATCCTTTTTTAATAAGCATGTCGACGTCTTTATAGGTAAGATAGAGAAGTTTTAATTCCATATTCCTCGCCCTTAAAATCATATGTAATTCAATAAAAAGTAGAAATTACAATATTAAACTTAATAATGTAAATATTACTTGTGAGAGGATAGCGCCGATCACAAATCCAGAAGCTAAGAGCTGTCCTGTTTCATCGAACCACTTTTTCCCATATTTTCTATCGGTATATAACCTAAATAATCCCCCAATACCAAAAGGAACGATATATGATGGTGGTAACATAAATGCTAGCGCTACGCCAAGACTAGCAATTGGGGTAAAATAAGACAATATAGCTACAATTCCACCACTAACTATAAAAACTAATGGATTAATGACGGCTTGAAAGTTTCCTTCAGCAAACATTTTTACAATAGCAAATGCTTGAATAACGCCAACTCCAGGAAAATCAGAGCTCGGAAATTTATAGGTATACCAGATTAGTAGTACAAATAGATAGCTAACCACGATATTAACTAAAACTGAAAGAATCCACATAATGATAATCCTGCTCTTTGCCCTAACACCAGTTAAATCTCCAATTTTGAACCAATAATTAATAGAACTTGCTGTAAATGGATTCGCTGCTGGATAAAGTAGATAACCGAGATATCCTCTATAACCAGATAATGCGAGAGAACTCTCATAGAATGCAAGTCTCTGAATACCCATGCTCATTCCAGTTTCCCCAGTCATCCTTATTAATATATATGAATCAATAAATGCATTAACTGCCAAGAATAATAGAACGATCCCAACAGCATAGAAAATACCAAATGGGTTAAAAACATCTGCTACGATCACAAATAACATAAAACCTAAAGAGATGCTTACATATATCACACCTAAGATCTTATTTTGAGTTATACTCTGTTTGAACGCTTTTAGAAACTCTATGAAACCTAAAGCTTTTAACTCTTCGGCCTCTTCTTTAGAACCTTGTTTGCCTTGTGATACTTTTTTCTTTAGGAAATTTATTACGAAAAGTAGAGGATTCCCTAAAAGCATTACTCCAAGACCAACACTTAATGAGAAACCAAAGAGATAGTTAAGATAAAAACTCATCTCATCCGATGCTGGAACGAAAAAACCCATTTTCGCAGTTATTGGAGCTATCAGCAAATAGGATACTAACCCTCCGGCTAGAAGCGTTAATGTAACATTCTGTGGAATAATATAACTAACTGCTATTATAGCAAAATTTAACATAAGAGCAAAAGCAAAACCATATGGTAGATACGGAGTCCAGTCGAACATGGTTAGATCCAAGCCTATAAAACCAGCAGAATATTGAATTGCGGTCACTATTACCCCGAGGGCTAACCATTTTAAAATCAAATTTACTTTTTCACTTTTCTCTACAAATTGTTCAATCATAACTGCCGCGACTCTAGCATAGGGAAATACCATTTTCTCATTCTTAAGAACAACATCAGAGACAGCATACCCTATAATTAATCCGAGAATCATAGATCCCAATACAACGAATGATAGTACGGTTAATGGAATGATCCAGGCAGATAATGATATGCTATCCCCTAATAAGACCTCTGTAGATGGGATCAGCCATGTTGGCAAATATGCACCAGGAACATACGCACGAACAAAAATCAATATTCCAAGCAAAAACCAGAAAGAAGCACCACTTGCTAATAGCATAAATAGGATAATTTCTTCCTTAGATATCTCTTCGCCAGTTTTCCTATAGAGTGCGTACGCAATGATAATAGTAAGTGATCCAAAGCCCATCCCCATTCCAAAATTAATGCCCAAATATGTATTGATAATCGTGTATATAACGTTTAAGATCACACCAATTACGATTAATTTCTTCGTTAACATGCTTTTAACCTCAAAGCACACACTATACACAGAAATACAATTATTTATATTTAAACTTTATTAAATTGAAGTATAATTTCATAAATTTTGTATTATTTAGCAAGCATTTAGCCTTCTTATTTAGAGCCTAACAATTTTGTACTCGACCAATGGATCAACAGAAAATTAAAAGAATATAAAATAAGCAATTATAAATATGTATTTCGTTAATCCCTCACTAAATATATAATCGAAAAATGAATATGAGGGTTAAATTGTGCTTCGCCAAATTATTATCAGGAGATTGTCTGATGGTTCCTTAATCTATAGTAAAGCGTTTACAAAGGTAGAATGTACAAATACTGCTATAGAGCTTGAGCTTTTTAATTCGGTTAAGAACTCAAAAAAGCTAAAGCTAAAATTTAAAGATTTTAGCAATTTTTCCCTTGTTTGCGGTGCAGATGATGGGTATTACCTAGCATTATTATTTGATAGAACAAATCCTAAAACTCAAATTAAAGAAATTTTTCAATCCTATATGAACCAATTAATACAGTATACAAAAACAACAGAGAAACTTAATAGAAATAAGTTAGATTCGATAGCTACTAATGTAGTACAGGAAGTCCCTGTAACTGTAGGTTTCATCGGATTAGGCGGTGTGGGAAAAACAACGATAATAATGTTACTTTCAAAAAGAATAATAAATGTTATCTATAGCCCGTCCTTAGGAGTCGTACATGAAGAATTACAGGAGAAAATTGGAGATTACAGAGTAATTTTAACAGAGTTCCCAGGTGTTTATCGAGGTGATTGGAATAAGTTTATTCATGATATGGATATTTTATTTATAGTTACGGACAGTAGCCAATATAATATAAAAGAGACAAAAAAGGTCATCTTACCATTTGTTAATTCAGAAGCTCCCTATGCAAAAAAGTACGTAATTGCAACTAAGCAGGATTTACCTTACGCATTATCACTCAAGGAAATTAGCAAGCATTTTAACCTTAAGATCTTTGGATTATGCACGATAGAGCCTGAATCTCGACAAAAACTATTGAACATCCTTAGAACCGCAATTTTAGGATGAAATTTCTCATGATGTTTAAAGTAATATCTAAGCTTTACTCTTAGAAAGAGTAATAAGATTTTTCAGCACAATACGAGCAGATCAGAACAAAAAAGAATATATCCCTAGAAAGTAGTATTAAGATGCATATATATCTGCTCCTTAAGGGTTTATTAATGAAGAGTAGAGACCTAATTTTTCTAAGTTTATTATCGCTAGCAATCTCTACGAACATTTATATCTCTGTTCCCAACTTGGATTTGATAAGCAAGGAATTTGTAGTCAATGATCTAATAGTCTCAATTATTGCAGGATCTTTCTTCTTTTTCTTTGGCTTAGCTGCAGCTATCTGGGGATTTATAATAGGTAAGTACGATTTAAATCGTAAAAAGGGCCTAATGTATACAACTCTTCTAGCAGCAGTTTTCGATATCATCGCCTCGATTTCAAATAGTGCATATTTATTATTAAGTTGCAATGTAGTAATAGGTATCTCATTAGGTTTCTCCATCCCCGCAATATATAGTGTTATTGTAGATTATTTTCCAATAGAAGAGAGATTATTTGCTATTGCTGTATGGAATCTTTTGTCGTCTATAGGTTCAACCATAGGGTATGCTTTCGCATTTGCATCAGGAATTCTTGGTAATTGGCGATTTGCATTCATAATAGCTTCATTTACATTAATGCTTTCTATTCTGGCACTTTTAGTAATTAAAGAGCCCCTAAAGGGTCAATCTGAAGAAATTTTAACGGATCTTTTCAATAAGGGACTTTCATATGATTACCTATTAAATGAACGAAATTTTCTAGTGTCATTATCGCGTAAGACTAACTTTCTATTGGCAGTTCAATCGTTTTTTACAAGTGCAGGGTGGGGTGCATATATGGGCTGGGGAATACACTTTATGACACGTGAAGCCCATTTAGATAAGGTGCAATCTGCAGCGATACTTGGATTAGTCGGAATTGGTGGAGCCACGTCAGTATTATTATCTCGGGCGGTTCAAAAATTTCAGAAGATTGATTTACGTGTTAAATTGTTTCTTGCTGGGATCTTTGTGGCCGTTGAGGGCTCATCCTACATAATTATGTATACACTTCTAAGGATCACAAACTTAAATATCGCAACTCAGGACATTATGACTTCTATAATGTTATTGTTAAGCACACTAGCTCATAATGCAGTATTTCTTATAGCAATACTAGTAGGAGCATTCGGAAACTTCATGGGATCATCTGCAGGTCCAATTAGAGGAAGCATAATATCTGAAATAAATGCACCAGAAGAGAAAAGCGCTCTTATAGGAACGATGATGGTAGCGGAGCATATAGGGAGAAGCTTAGGTATTTTTACTGTAGGGTTAATATCATTTCTTGTAAGTAGTCTCTACTTTGGTTTAATTGCTAGTTTTAGCCTCTATTATTTGGGAAGCATAGCTTGGTTTCTAACCAATAGATACTATCACAATGATAGGAAAAAATTATTAGAAACGTTAGCGATAAGAAAAGAAATTCTTTTAAAGAAGCATAGAACTCAAAAAAATGAATAAATATGCCTACTTTTCTTCTTAATTTTGATTTTTGTGCTAAATTTTAATCATAAATTTCTTAATTGAAATATCTTAAAGGGCTAAGAAATTATATAATTAATTCGGTGTCGGTATTGAAAGATTGGCTCCTTAAAATATTGGAAAGAATCATATCACTTAATGCTGTTAATCCCGCTCATGGTGGTCCGGGTGAAGAAGCTAGAGCAAATTACATCCAGGAAATCTTAGAGAATATGGGTTTAACAGTAACGCGTTATGAATTAAAGGATGATAAAGGTATTAATCGACCAAGTTTAATTACAGAAATCGGATCTGGCGACACAATATGGATAATCGCTCACATAGATACAGTTTCACCTGGGAATGGCTGGACTGGCGATCCATTCAAATTACGTATTGATGGGAATAAGGTCATTGGTAGAGGCGTTAATGATAATGGCCTTGGGATAATCTCTTCACTTTTACTCTTAAAAAGAATTATTGAGGAGAATATAGAGATAAACTATAAGTTGAAAGTTGGATTCGTAGCAGATGAAGAAGCTGGCAGTAAATATGGACTAAAATATCTAGTTAAAAAAGGCGTATTTCAAAAAGGTGAAAGAGCCATCGTACCTGATGCAGGAAAACCGGATGGTTCTGAAGTTGAAATCGCTGAAAAAGGAATATTATGGCTAAAATTTATAACAAAAGGAAAACAGGCTCATGGATCATTACCTAATAAAGGAGATAATGCATTTCTAAAATCGATGCGTTTTGCTTTAGATTTATATGAAACATTACATAAAGAATTCTGTGAGGAAGATCCCCTTTTTGATCCAAAAGTATCAACCTTTGAACCAACCAAGAAAGATAAAAATGTAGATTCAGTAAATATCATTCCTGGTGAAGATGTACACTATTGGGATTGCAGGGTTTTGCCTAGGTACTGCTTAGAAGAGGTATTAGAGATAGTAAAAAAGGTAGCTACAAAGTATGACACGAGTTACGAAATACTAGTAAAAGAAGAGGCCTCAAATGTGGATCCGAATGACTGGATTGTTCAAAAGCTTGTTTCTGCTATAAGGGATGAACTTAAAGTAGAACCTAAGATAGTAGGAATTGGTGGAGGCACCTTTGCAGGGATTCTCAGAAAAATTGGAATTCCCGCTGTAGTCTGGCATATTGGAAGCGATACGGAACACCAACCAGATGAATGGGAATTAATTGACAATTACATAAAGAACGCAAATGTTTTATTACGTCTTCTTAGATCATAAATTGCGGATTTAGATCACCATGGATTTGATGCTTTTATTATTCACTTTTTCCTAATACTACAATAAAGGAAGCTGAGGGATCCAATGTAGTCTTGGGTTCTTCGAGTTCTATTGTTTTCTCAGATGGTTTTTGCGTAATTGTAGATGCAACTCTAATTATCTTGAATCCAATTTTAGATAGCATTCTCTTTACCTCATTGAATGTATAAAAGTTCGCTGGAGAGTAAAATAGATGTCCTCGCCTCTTCTTTTCTAAATAGTATTTTCCCCAACAACTGTTTCTATCGATAAATCCAATAACCAAGTACCCCCCTGATTTCAGAACTCTCTTGGTCTCCTCTAATACTAATAGCGGGCTTCGGACATAGCAGATTGTTACTATTATGAATACAATATCAAATTGATTGGATGAAAAAGGCAATTTTTCTGCAACTCCCTGGACAACAATGATTCCTCGTTTTTTAGCTTGCAATAAGGCGTGCCATGCCGGATCAACTCCAAATCTTATACCAAGTTTCTCGGCAAAAGCACCAGTTCCTACGCCGATTTCTAGACTCTCAACATATTTTATTCTCTCCAGAACCGAGTTTATAGCTCTCAATTCATTTTCGAATAAAATTTTTCCTCTCTCACTCGAGAACCATGAATCATATCTCTCCGAGAACTTATCAAAGACTTGAACTCTTTCGTCCTGTAACATGCCATATGATGGTATGATGATAGGTATCCCTTCCCTTATCTCATACTTTTTTCTGCATTTCGGGCATTCAAGGAAGCCATTAATGTCTTTTCCTTTATTTTCATCCGCTACTGAAAGTTTACCCTCAAAACCGCATTTAATACATCGTAGCTTGTATAATAGTAGTCTATCGATCATTTTTAACACCTTAAATCTATGATATCGAACTATTTATTGAATATATTTGAGCTAAAATAAGATTTCCTTTTTTTATCTCTGTTAGGAAAAATTTATTATTAGTTATTCTAAGAAACAATCTAGGTGATTTTATGATAAAAGCGGTAATCTTTGACTTTGGTGGGGTTCTCGCGAAACCTAGTTGGACTACTGCAACATTAGTTGACATTATAAAAAAGGATCTTGGGGAGCAAAAAAATTTTTTGACTGAAGACTTCGAGAAAACTTTGGAAGAAATTATGGCAAAGAAAATGCAAATTGCGACTTATAGCATGAAAGAGATACCTTTCGAATTCGTTATAAAGGAAAGTCTCGAGCGGTATGGAGTTAACGTTGATACGAAAATGTTAGAAAAAATTGTCTGGGATATTAGTAACGCGGATCTGCATAGGGTTCTACCAGAGACAGAATTAGTACTGAAAACCTTAAAAAAAGAGGGCTATAAAGTAGGTGTTGCATCTAATACCTCTCTGTATATTCCAAGGAGAATACTAGAAAGAAAAGGTTTGGCTAAATATATTGATGCTATTGTTCTCTCCCGAGAAGTTGGCTATAGGAAACCTCATCCTAAGATTTACGAAGAAATATTAAATAAACTAAATGTAAAGGCATCGGAATCTATTTTCGTTGGTGATGTTTTAGAAATAGATATCTACGGAGCCAAATCGGTTGGTATGATTGGCGTCTTAATAAGCGAGAAGGAACCTGTTTATGACGAGTTAAACATAGATTTGAGCAAATTAAATATCAAAAAAGAGATTAAACCTGATTTCATAATAGATAGCATTATAGAGATCCCAAAGATATTAAAGCAATTAAACTGAAGATTAATAATAAATAGCTAAATATCCTAGAGAAAACAACTTTTTTCTCACTAATAACCAAATCTCTCTTTTTTAAATGCCTCGGAGAATCAAGCTAAGCATGTATATAAATTAATATAAATACGAATTTGTGCGGAAAAATACGGTATCTTAAGCGTATTCTAATAATTTAAGGAAAGAGTTGTTAATGTTTTATAACATTTTCTTTATATTCATTCTCGCAATTAAGCAAGGGAACAAATGCTTCTCCTTACTTATATATTTAATAAATTAATAGAAAACCGATCGGTCTCAAATAGAAGACCTAGTATATTAGTTCATCTGAAGTGTATACTTTAATTCCATTTGCCTCTGCAAATTCTTTAGCTTTCTCTTCAATGTACGGTGTAACTATCATAAGACTTGGTTTAATTCCTTCAGATTTCTGATATAACTCGCTTATACGGAGAAGTTCGGCTACATCACTTTTTCTTACATGCGATTTTATTTCAATTAATATATGCTCACTATCCGTAATCGCTAAATCTACATCAATCAAACTTGGTTTACCATATACAATACCATTTCTATCAAAAAACTCCCACTTAGAAACCTTAAGATTCAACTTCTCAGAGAGTAAGCCTTTAAGAGCATTACGAATAGCTGACTCGTTCATTATTCCCCAACGAGCACCAAGAGCTGATAATTTAATATCGAAAGCTTTCATTCCTCTGTTAAAGTCTTCTCTAAGTTCGGTCATACGTCGCTCAAACGCATCCATACGTCTCTCGAAAGCATCCATTTTCTCTCCAAAAGCTTTGAACTGTTTGTTAAAATCTTCCCTAAGTTTTTTTATTTCATTAAGAATCTTATTTGTTTCTTCTCGTGTTACAAATCCGGAAGATAACGCTCCTATCAAGA
Source organism: Thermoproteota archaeon (assembly GCA_021163045.1). Lineage (GTDB taxonomy): Archaea > Asgardarchaeota > Njordarchaeia > Njordarchaeales > Njordarchaeaceae > Njordarchaeum > Njordarchaeum guaymasense. The sequence continues at coordinate 10,857 of JAGGXM010000147.1, forward strand.
TAAGCCTAAACTCGTCATCCGTCTGTATGAGTTCTATGAGTTCCTTCTTTAGTTCTTCCCGCGTCATTAGAGCCACCAAGATCATTAAGGCTTAGATGTCTCTACTAATATATTAGAATCTATGATCTTATTTAAATAATCAACCTCTTTGAGTTAATACATGCGAGCACCCCGAAACGGAGAGAAAAAAATATTTAGGATTGACAAAATTTGCTGTCTGATCTGTCATCTTGTCTTGCAATCTCATCTATTCCTTTATTATTAACTTGATTTTCTTTTAGTACTAACTCAATTTTTATATGCTTCTAAGGTATACTAATATTTGCGAGTTAACATAGCTGACTCATCACTTTTAAATTTAGAATTGTTCTATATATAGAACAAAAAAGGTATCTTTTTGTTCTGTCGGTGGTACAATTGGAGAATATCAATATTGTTCTAAAGCATATATTAACAGAATCTCAGGAGCAGATATACCCGGAGGATCTAATCAAAAGAGATCCTAAATTTGATTATACCTTCGTCTTTGGAAAAGTAAGGAAGGTTCATACGATCTGTGGGCTTAGGAGAATAGGAAAAACATATTATATGTATCAAATTAGGAAAAATCTAATTGAGAAAAAAATCCCAAAAGAAAGTACATTCTACATAAACATGGAAGATGAAAGAATACCAGCAGAAACGAAGGTTCTCACTAAGCTGATACCAACTATTGTAGAAAATTTTCATGTTAAAGATCAGCTGTATCTTTTTATTGATGAGATCCATAGAATCCCCCTTTGGAGCTCTTGGGCCCGACGTATTCATGATAGCAGAAAAGCTATATTATTCATATCAGGTTCAACAAGCAAACTCTCAGGTGAAAAAATACCTAGTGCCCTTAGGGGTAGAAGTGTAAACCTGAGATTACTCCCTTTGTCCTTTAGGGATTTCCTAAAATTTAGAAATGTAAAAATCGAAGAAAAATACATCGAATGGAGTGAAGATCGATTATCTCTCCTTAAGAATTACCTAGTGGAATATCTACGATTTGGAGGACTGCCAGAGGTAGTACTAACACCAAAATTCAAAAAATTAACTCTAGCCCAAGAGTACTTTAGAACTATCATTAGCAGAGATATAGTAGACCAATTCAAAGTCGAAAATAAAACTGCTCTGGAGGATCTACTAAAAATATCTATAAATACTCCAACGTTTAGTATAAGTAAAGCACATAACGTACTTAAAAGCATGGGACATAAAATAGGAAAAGAAACAATTAAGAAATACGTTAGCTATGCCCAAGACGCTTATTTTCTCGATTTAATCACAATATTCTCTAAAAACATAAAAGATCAAATGCTATACCCGAGAAAAGCTTACATCGCAGATAACTCGTTTATAACCGCGTTGGGAATAAAATACGATATGGGACGATTACTTGAGAACTTGGTATACATAGAACTTAACAGACTTGCTCAAAAAGACCCCCTCTTAAGGATACACTACTGGAAGAATAAGAACGGACAGGAAGTTGATTTTATTATACTACGAGGCCTTAATATCATAAATTTAATCCAAGTTTGCTGGGATCCTACAGATCCAAATACACGAAAAAGAGAGATTAAAAGTTTGATTAAAGCTGGAGATGAATTCAATCTCAAAGAAGGTACTGTAGTTACTTATGATTACGAGAATACCGAAAAGTCTGGGAAATTCAGCGTTAAGTTTATTCCGATCTGGAAAATACTATTGGGTCTTGAAAAACTCCTAAAATAACTTCAACTAAATTCTACTACACAAGAATCCAAAATTTCTGGCGCGTTGATTATAATTTCTCACATGTCGAATATCAATCATTCAGCGAACATTATATATAGAATATATAACTTTGGTTATATTGCGAACAGTTAGGGTGGTCGGCCTTGGAAATAATCGCTGAAACACCCCATTGGTTCTTAATCAAAACTACATATAAGGGCAAACCTGCCGTAATAAAACAGCCGAAATTTACTCTTACTCCAGAGCTCGTTAAATATTATAAAAAGCGGGCTGAAAAATGGCTTAAACTCAATCACCCCAACATCGTTAAACTATACCATTACAATCCCGAGGAGATTACATTCACAATGGAATTCTGCGAAAAAAATCTCAGAACTATAAGTAACGCCCTTAGAGATAATCTTGATTTTCTTATTAAAATCATTGTTAAACTCCTTAATGCTATTGAATACGCCCATGGCGAAGGTCTGATACATCAGGATCTTAAACCCGAAAACATCTTGTTCTGTAACGGAGAACCAAAAATCGGAGACTGGGAAGATGCATATATTATCATCGAAGAGGACAATAGAATGATCTATACCCCAAAATATGCAGCTCCAGAACAAAAAAGTGGTAACATAAACCAGACTACCGATATTTACCAAATCGGGGCCATCCTCTACGAAATTCTAGAAGATAGAAGTCCAGAATTCCCATTGGAGTTTAAAAATACACCACAATGGCTTGGAAAAATCATTAAAAAAATGTTGGCCCCCAAAAATAAACGTTTTAAAACTACAAAAGAAGTAATAATCGAACTATCGAAAGGCCCTAAAATAGAGACCTTAGCACAAAAAGAAGAATTATACGATGTTGAAAAGAAAACTACATATCGGAAGGACATAAAGGCAGTAGCTGGTGAAATCACCGAATCAGATCTGAAGGATATAGAAACAATCATAGCTGATGAAATCACCGAATCGGATCTGAGGGATATAGAAACAATCATGGCTGAGGAAATCACCGATTTTGACCTTACAACAATAGAATCTAAAATAATTCATGCAATCAGACAGAAAATCGGACCATTTTCCTCCAAACAAATCGCTGAAGAGCTTGGAATTCCTGAAGACGATGTTGCTCAAGTTATTGTCACAATGGATGATATAATTCTCTCCGAAAAAGATGGTTATTTCTATACACAGGAAGCTTGGGAGAAAATTAAATCAAAGTTGCAAAATAAATTAAGTCGATTAATAGTACCTATTAGCGAATTGCTCAAAATAATTAGGATACCAAAAGAGGATCTGATGCGAGCACTCAGCGAACTCAGTGCTGTAATCCTAATCGATCATGTAACTATGCCTTCTTACATCCAGAAAATCAAATCTAAATTAAAAGATATAGATACAGTAAGAGCTGCCAAAATCCTTAAGCTTCCTATAGGAATACTAAACTCGATTGCTATTCTAACTCAAGTAAAAATGATTCGGATTCTCGAAGGTCATACATCCTCTGTGTATAGTGTAGCATGGAGCCCCGACGGTAGGTATATTGCCAGCGGCTCCGGAGATAAAACTGTGAGGATCTGGGACGCTTCCTCAGGAAAACTTCTCAGAACTCTCGAAGGTCATACAAATACTGTGTGGAGTGTAGCATGGAGTCCCGACGGTAGATATATTGCCAGCGGCTCCTACGATAAAACTGTGAGGATCTGGGACGCTTCCTCAGGAAAACTTCTCAGAACTCTCGA
>JAGGXM010000056.1 GCA_021163045.1 Thermoproteota archaeon
AGCGGTAGTATGTCAGGTCAGCCTGCAAATCTCGTTATGCAAAGTGCAATAATTTTCCTAGAGGCAATAAGACCCCTTTTAGAGCATAATATAGTGCAAGTTTCGGTGATCGGTTTCGGAACCGAATATACAATTATTAAATCCCCCAAGGAGGAAATTCATTTTGGGAGATTCTATCCATATAATCTTGGAGGAACCATGATTTTTACAACTTTAGACAGGGGCCTGAGAACCATTTCTGATGAATTTTTAAGAGATTCCCGAAAGGTCATCTTCATATTTACTGACACAATGGATTCCTTAGATGATTTAAGTACTGCTGGTACAATCTGCAATCAATTACTGAAGATGACTAAAGGTAAATTGAATCTCTTTATCATATCGACTAATCCTCAAGTGCTAGGTAATATTCGAAAATACGCTGATAAAATTCTTACGATAGATAGTGTTACAGAACTCCCAGAAATAATGATTAAAGAGACTTTGATAAACATGAGAAAATACGGCTTCCGCAAACTTTACTAGAAGCATATCTAAAATATTTTTATTAATTTTATGTGCATGATTTAGAAGCCATCATAGATTCTGTAAGGTTTTTAAAATCTGTGGTAAAATTTCTCCGGCTTTTCCTTGAAGGAAAACATCTACATATCTAGTAATTATGGTTTCCTCGGTATTTACTTCGATAATAGAGCCCTTATTCTCTTTCACAGCTATGGGAAGATATCCAGCAGGATATACTACACCACTAGTACCTATAACTAACATTACATCCGCATTTTTTGATTCCTTAAGGGCTTCTGATATTGCATGGCTTGGAAGCGATTCTCCAAACCAAACAACACCAGGTCTTAAGAGATTTCCACATTTAGGGCATTTGGGTGGGATTTCATTAGGTGGTGCCTTCAATCTGCTTTTATAATCACAAGAAATACATCTCGTTACAAGAATATCTCCATGAAGTTTTATGATTTTTTTACTACCTGCTCTTTCGTGAAGATCATCTACATTTTGGGTTATTAATCGCTTTAGAATGCCCATATGTTCTAGTTCCGCTAGCGTAATGTGTGCTGGGTTTGGTTTTGCATTTAATATCAAGTTAATTCTCCATGAATACCATTCCCATACAATTCTGGGATTTCTAATAAAGGCATCAAATGTAGCTAACTCTTCAGGTCTATATTTGTTCCATAAACCATCCTTACCTCTGAATGTAGGAATTCCGCTTTCAGCAGAGATACCCGATCCTGTTAGTGCTATTAAATGCTTAGATTTGGAAATTAGCTCTGCAGCTACATCGATTTGGTCTTGCAATCTTACCACCAAGGGCCATATGGATTTAAACTTCGTATTTTATCATAATTTTATCTTTAGTTTTGAGAATTTTTGCTGAGATCCTTTTCTTCTGTGCAAGGAAAACATCTACTATATTAACCGTATATGAGGCCACGATTATTGACAAAGGGTAAATTTCACGTCGACTACATAAGGTATGTATATCTGGAGTATTTCCACTAATTGCATATTTATTTCCCCAAATAATTTCAGCAAAGTCTGGAGCAAGTCCAACGAATATTATTCTATCCGAAAATTTGGAGCCTAATACAATCTTTCTAGATTCGATAGAGTCAAAGGTACATATTGCTAGATCTATGTTATACTCTTCAAATAGCTTGTCAATTTCTGAAGAGGATATAATCTCCCTGTGATGAATCGAAGAAACATTAGAACCTAAATTTTCCAGAAAAAATTTACAAGCAAAAACTTTTGGCATTTTTAAATATGTTGGAGGAAAAAAAGAGTTTTGTAAATTTTCAGGATTAACGATATCCTTATCAACCAGAACGAAATCATCTACAAGTTTTGTTATCATTAGAGCTATTTGCGAACCAAGGGATCCGGTACCTAACATGAGAATTCTAACCATATGAACACCTCTTAAGTTATTAAAGTTAAAATAAAACCTTTCTTTTTCGTTTCTTTGGGTCTTAGTGGGATCTCTGTAGATAAAATTTCACCAATAATTTCACGCATGTGTACAAGAGCTTCAAAGACTGTTTGTAATGAATTAGATAGGAGTCTCTCTAATCTTACAGGTTCAATTTTGCGGGGAACATCAAAAATGAATGCTTGAGTCATACTTGCTATTTCGTTAAGTGCTTCTAGATTTCTTTCACCCTCTAACCAGAAGATTACAAAGGGCGGTATTTTTTTCCATTTATTTAGAATAGATCTCATTCCAGTACTAATTTCCGGGGGTGTATTTTGACCTCCATCAGAAACTAAAATTATTAGATCCATCGGATTATGTTCTGATATCTTAATTAACCCACTTCCGATACTAGTACTTCCCCCAGGCGATAACATTTCTATTTCATTAGGCTTAACATTCCATGCTTTATTGTTAAAAGCTACGATCTGAAATTCTCTCTTCGCTTTCGTAAAAAAATCTACTAGAATCTTGCCTACGTTTAAACTTTGGAACATAGATCCAGAAACGTCCAAGATAATTCCAATATATCTGTAGTTCTCTGGGATTATAGCATCTGCTTCACGGGTAGCAGCTTGACGGATAAGATCTTCGGAGATAGCAATTTGCTCCTTTAGATGATCTTTAATTCTCTCTAGTCTATATGCACCCTTAACAACTTTCATTTTTTCCTCAATTAATTTTTTTAATTTAGGATGATCTTGTCCTAGATATTTCTCGAAGAATACAATATGCTTGACAAATTCTTCTGGAGAAGCGATTTCGGCA
>JAGGXM010000060.1 GCA_021163045.1 Thermoproteota archaeon
CTTTCACCTTTATGTTGCTTAGCGAAATATTTATAGGAATAAATGTCACCCTTGCCTCTGATATTATGTCAACAGCACAGAGGGAATTTAACATTTGGAAGGAATACTTAGAAAGAGAGTTAAATCTAAAAATTGATGAAGGACGCGCTGAAAAGAATGCTGAGTTAATCGACGTTTACATAGAAACATACATAGATTACCCGATTATAGATAACGAAAGATATAGAGAACTATGCGAGATAGTATTAGCGGATCCAAATCAAAAAGATAAAATAAAGCAAAAAATAGTTTCGCTATTAAAAAAAGAGACTAACGAGAAACTCTTCAAGTCAAAAAGTTTAGAAGTATTTGCAGATATTATGATAGAAAACTTATTCCTAAGGAAATGATATTTTTTACCCGTATCTTCTCTCCTTTCTTTCATGCCACTTTTCTTTTGGCTCATAAGGAATGCTTCTAAGTTCACCTTTTAGATATTTATCGACAATATCCTTGATTAAACCTTCTGCGCCAGTAATAACGGAGATGCCATACTCCTCAAAAAAGGATCTAGCACGACGGCCAACACCCATAGCAATCAGTACGTTGATTTTATTCTCTGCCAATAACGCGGGGATCTGCCCTGGCATATGTTCTTCTATAAGTGGATTTTCCAGGGCCGAAACTGATATAATCTCCTTTTTTTCAGGATCGATCTCTACAATTATATAATATGGTGCGCGTCCAAAATGCTCAAAGACTCTGCTATTAAGATCTTTTCCATAAGATGGAATAGCAATTTTCATAAATTACACCTCCTAACGCATTCTATTTTGGGGAGATGTGGAATTCACAATAATTATCTCCTTTCCTAATGCATTTTGTTTCAATACATTTCATGGGTCTATTAAATAATTTACTACAGAATCCAGCAAGAGCGCCTCTAAAGAATTGACTTGCGCACTTATTTTCAACCTTTGCGATTTGGCATTCAAACAAATTATAAACCCTAAATGTTCCTTCAGCTTTCTCAAACGAAACTTCAGTTACCTCACCAACGCCCCAGCCGTTAGATATTAATATCTCTACACCAAATCTAATTAAGAGCTCTTTGTCAGTTTCACCTAGAAGTCTTACATATGAATCAAAAGCATCAATACCAACCTTGTACCCTTCTAGGTACAATTGCCTATTTCCTGCCTCCTTTAGCCTCTCTCTCAATATATTAAAGAGACCATCGAGAACAGAGCTTCTGAAGATGACAACCCATTCATTATTTGTTGTTGGTGGAAAGAAGAAGCTATCTGCAATTAATCCCTTTTCGATAGGTTTTATAGTTTTAATCTCTTGTATGAAATCAAATTTCTTAAGCTTCTCTACGATCTCTTCAGACGTTTTTTGACATTCAGTAACATCGACATAGACTAAGAACCAACCGTATTTTTGATGCACAGGAGAAAGGGTCATGTGGATAATTCGGAGATTTTCTTCATAAAATAAATCCGCAACCTGTGAAATAACGCCAATACGATTTTCAGCTCTAAAGAGAAAGCCTGAGACCTCTCTGTCCTTTTCGAATATTACTCTATCAAGGTAAATAGGAAGATGTGTTCGCAATTAGACCACCCAGAATTATTTACAAGAAATATAGATTATAAAGTTAACACATAATAGAACATGCTACTGTTTTACCTCTCGTCAAATTCGATTATTTCTTCAAGCAAAAAAGAATCAAAAATTATGGAATATACCCAGAAATTAGAAATGCTGTAACTAAAATCCATAATACGATTGTAAATATCCATCGCCATATTGGTACTTTCTCATCAGCTTCTGTTAGTGGTATGTATTTCTCTCCCACTTTAGCAGAGACGATGGCAAGTAGGAAACCAGCTATTTCATCGATTATCACGTGTTGCCTAACAAAAAGAGTCGCAGTCATTACTAAGAAGGCGATGATCCAAGCAAGATAGCCAAATTTTTTATCTTCCTTATAGAAATGGTATGCTACAAACGTCGATGTAGCAGCATGTAAACTTGGAAAACAGTTTAGTGGTGGATCGTGCTCATAGTATTTTCTCATAACTTGAGAAAGAAAATCGGTAGGTAAACTATCTGGGTCAGGTCTTATCATTTTTACAGGGAATAATATGTAGATTAGGAAAGATATTGCGTATATAAGGAACATTGAAAGCATGAATCTATCAGCTTTTTCCCTCTTAATGAATGTGAAATATCCTATCCCGAATAGGTAGAACGGAAAATATATGAAAACGTAGAATATTGCAAACCAGCCGATAAATGGAATCATGTAATCTATGGGCGTAAATAATGTACGAGGAGACGTTAAATAGATCTCACTTACGACAGAATATCCGTATAGTGCAATTATTGCATAAATAATTAAGTATAGAATGCCCTTAAGGAACCATTTCCAATTCGTAAATTTGCTACTTAGCATTTCTATCAAAACCTTTTTATATTAGTTTTTTTCATCTAATTTGAGCTTGTTAGGTTAATTAATAGAATCTTAGATAATTTGATTTAAATTATTTAAGGTGTGAGTATGGATCCGCTTTCAATAGCATTGATTCTAGGGCTTTGGGGATTTATAACGGGAGTAGACAGCTATAGTACTAAATTCATACTTGGGTTAATTCCCTTAATAGCTGGTTTTGTAGCAGGGCTCTTGATCGGCGATGTAGTTACAGGAGCCGTTGTTGGAGCGAGTACTCAGTTAATGTCACTGGGTTTAGTGCCAATTGGTGGAGCAGTACCTCCGGATTTTGCGGTTGTTACTGTTGTAGCTCTTTTATTAGTAAAAGGAGGCGTTGACATTAGTGCAGCAATACTTGCAGCCATCCCTGCTGGTATTCTCTCAATGTATCTTGATATTTTCGGAAGAACGCTCAATGTCTCAATTATTAGGAAAGCTGACCTTTTAGTTGAAGAAGGGCGCTTTGATGATATTACTAAATGGCATTTTTCAGGATTACTAGTTTTAGGTTTTATGAGATTCATTGCATACTTTGTGAGCGTATATATAAC
>JAGGXM010000105.1 GCA_021163045.1 Thermoproteota archaeon
GCCCATATCAATATAAAACACCAAATTAATCTAATATCTTTCTAAGAAGAATATCTCCTAGATTATAATCTAATGCTGTTAAGATCCTTTTTATATCCTTTCTTTTGAGCTCTTTTTCCAGATCTTTAATAGAAACTTCTTTGTAACCATGATTGATAAATAAGCGTTTAGATCGTTCGTTATTCTTTTCAACAACAGCCCAAATGGACTTAATTTTCTCGTTTCTTAAGTATTTTTCAACATATTCCACCATCTTTCGACCGATTCCTTGACCCCAAAAATCTGGATTTGTAAAAATATAGCCGATTTGAGCATGTTTTTCATTTTCAAGAATTATATAATCTAATTCTAGAACACCAACTATTTCTCCATTAAGATCCGCTACAAATGTTTTTTTAGCCGTTAATAGATCTTCTACGCTCCAGATAGCATCTTTTTTTCCTTTGAATGAACTAAAAGCTAATTCTTTAATGCTTCGGAAATCCTCTTTCTTATAAGGCCTAATCATGATATTGAGATTTTTAATTTCCTTCTTTCTGCTTTCCATCTTTCCTTGCATATAAATACAAACCCTCACATATTTCTATTGCTGTGCGTGTTAAAGTTCTCCTAATTCCTTTAATATTTCTATTAATATCGTACATCCCTTTTTTATTTCTTTCTCAGAAATATGTTGAATATACGGGCAAACAGAGCCATCAAGGATGCATTTACCGGTCGATTCGTCGAAGATTACCGGATATGATCGACATCCACTAGGTCTATAGCTGTATATTGAACATCTACCATCATTCTGTAGAAATACACATTTTCCATTTCTATTTTTTAACCGCCAATATTTTCCATCGAAATATGCGAAGGATTCTAATTTATACCCATGACGTTTGATTCTTTCTATATCTGTAGGAGTAAGTATCATTTCAGTATTTATACAACACTTATGACAATTATTTTTCAGGCAAATTTCACCATCGAGAATTCCCACAATTATCGCCTAGTGTTTAATCAATTAAGACCATTCGAAGATATCAATTGCTTTTTCTTCTATGAATTCCTCCTTAACTTCAACCCCGATACCCGGTCCATTAGGCACGCTAATTGTTCCATCCTTATTTAATTTAAACTCAGGTTCTACTATATCTTCATGATAATACCGATCACTAGCTGACACATCATTTGGATATCTCACATTTGGCAAAGTAGCTAAAGCTACAAGGTGTGCGCGACCAATACCACTTTCTAGCATACCTCCGATCCAGACAGGAATATTACGTTCTTTTGCATAATCATGTATTTCTTTAGACTGTATAATGCCTCCGACTCTTCCTGGTTTTATATTGATTACTCTTGTACTGCCAAGAGCTATTGCAGCCTTTGCTAGATGAATTGAATGAATACTTTCATCCAGACAAATAGGAGTTCCTATCCGTTTCTGAAGATATGCATGATCTACTAAATCTTCATAATGAAAGGGTTGCTCTATCATTAGGAGGTTATACTTATCCAACTCTTCGAAAAGAGTGATATATGATATGTCATAAGCCGCGTTAGCATCAACTTGTAAGGGTGTTTCTGGAAATTGCCTTCTTACTTGCCTGACCACCTCAATATCCCAACCCGGTTTTATCTTAATTTTTATTCTCCGGTAGCCCATATTTAAATACATGTTAATATGCCTGATAAGCTCATCGATTGATCCCTTTATTCCTATACTTACACCACTAAATATTTTGGTTCTAACTCCTCCTAGTAGCACGTATAATGGTTTTCCTAGAGATTTTGCATATAAGTCCCAGAAAGCCTCTTCAAATGCTGCTTTTATCATATTATTGCCTCTAACCACAGAAATCCTTTGGTAGAATTCTGTAGGATTATTAAATTCTTGTTTTAAGACGAGAGGAACTAGAAACTCTTTGGCTATATGTACTGCCGTGTCCACCGTCTCATAGGAATACCAAGGTCCTTCTCCAGCAGTGCACTCTCCCCAACCCTTAAGATCGCCGCTCTCTAGGGAAACTATAACTACACGCCGCTTTTTTTCTGTTCCAAAACTAGTTGTAAATGGGTATTTAAGCTCCATTGGAACTATAAATATATCAACTTTCTCGACTTTCAATTTTTGACCCACTTGAAATTTATATTAACTTGTTTTTTCAACTTAATTAAGTAATTAAACATTATATGTGGTGGATCTAGTGACCAAGGTTATATTCATTACTGGCGGAGTGATGTCAGGGCTTGGCAAAGGTACTGTGGCTGCATCTATTGCAAAAATACTTCAATTCCGAGGTTTTGCGGTCTCAATGGTAAAATGCGATCCATACCTTAATGTTGATGCTGGCACTATGAACCCGGTAGAGCATGGAGAAAATTTTGTTTGTGAGGAAATTTGGGAGTTTAATCCAGCAAGAGATTTTAAGTTTAGAATTGCTGAGGTTGATCAGGATTTTGGAACGTATGAAAGATTTACTGGACAATGCGTTCATCCAAGCCATAATATAACAAGTGGTCAGATATATCTCTCGGTCATCCTAAAAGAAAGAACTGGAGAGTTTTTGGGTAAGACTGTTCAGATAATTCCGCACGTAACGGATGAAATAAAGAGCAGATTAAAGGATATTCTAAAAGAAGGTAAAGATTTTATAATTGTAGAAATTGGAGGGACCGTTGGAGATATAGAAGGTATGCCCTTTTTAGAAGCCGTACGTCAACTTCGTATTGAATTAGGTAAAGAAAATAGCGTGCTTATTCATGTTACATACGTACCATATCTGTCAACAATCCAGCAACTTAAAACAAAACCAACGCAACATAGCTTACGTAAATTATTAGAGTCAGGATTAATTCCTGATATTATTATCGCTAGATCGGAGGTTGAACTTAATGAAGATGCCCGTCAGAAAATTGCCTTATTCTCAGGGCTTTCAAAAGAATCTATTATCTCAGCGCCTAACCTTTCTATCATATATGAAATCCCCTTAGCTTTTGAAAGACAAAATCTGGGCGATTTGCTCCTAAAAAAGCTAATGTTAAAACCCAAGAGAGACCCAATGCCCGGCATATCTGAGTGGAAAAAGCTTGTTAACATGTTCAGATCTGCCAATGTGGAAATAAAAATAGCTTTGGTTGGAAAATATACAAAAATAGTAGATTCCTACATAAGTATAATAGAGGCTTTAAAGCATGCAGGGGCCCATAATTCCCTGAAAGTGACCCCAGTTTTCGTTGATGCCGAAAGAGTAGATGAAAAGAAGTTAATGACCTTTGATGGAATTCTACTCACGCCTGGTTTTGGTGTACGCGCTGCAGAAGGAATGATTCAATCTGCTAAAATCGCCCTTGAAAAAAATATTCCTTTTCTAGGAATTTGTTTTGGAGCACAACTTGCTACTGTTGCTTTTGCAAGATATATAATGAAATGGGAGGGAGCGAATTCTACCGAGATAGATCCGAATACACCATATCCTGTTGTAGATTTGCTACCCGGGCAGAGAAATGTCGAGCTGATGGGTGGAACAATGCGTTTGGGTGCTATTAAAGTTAGAATAATCAAGAATACGATTCTGTATAAGGCGTATGAGAAAGAACTAATTAAAGAAAGATTTAGGCATCGATACCATATAATAAAGAAATTCGCGGATAAGATGACAACACGTGGATATAAGGTAAATGCTTATGATACTGATGGGAATATTGTTGGTTTTGAAGTAGAAGGACATCCTTACTTCGTTGGCGTACAATGGCATCCAGAATTTAAGAGCCGTCCATTCTCTCCATCACCAGTTTACCTATCATTCATTGGGGCAATCAAGCGTTATAGACTGAATTTTAGAGTATAATGCTTAGAAACGAAATATGTGATTCCAATGTATAGCATCGATGAATTAAAGCGACTTTTGAAAGATTTCTCTCTAATCATATTGAAGAATAAAAAAATAATCTACAAAAGCGAAAAACAGGGGATAATACCATTAATTGAGGCCCTTGAAATGCCGAACAAGTTGGCGCTAGAGAATTCAATAATCGCAGATCGCATTACCGGCAAAGCTGCAGCATTACTTTTTGCACTTATTAAGCCCCAATTTCTATTTACAATAGTAATAAGTAGGCAAGCGAAGACTTTTTTGGAAAATATAGGTCTATCTTTCAGATATGAAAGATTAGTAGAAAAGATAATGAACCGGGATAAAACAGATGTTTGCCCCTTCGAAAAAATTACTGAAGATGTAGAAGATCCTTATTTAGCTCTTGAGTTAATAAGGAAAAAAGTAAAGGAATTTATGCTCTAAATTCCTCTTTGACGGAGATTACTACGACTCATCTGTATTATTAGAATCCTTATCAGTTTTTTCTGATCCAAGCAGCCCCCCTACGCTGTCTCGTATGAATTTAAGAGCATCATCGAGCGTTTTTTTTGCTTTTTCGCCGCCGGTACCTATTTGTTTAAAAACTTTTATTGCTGAACCAAATTTTTCCATAAAAACTTTTGATAGTTCGGATAATATTGTTGAGCCTATTATGCTTGTTAATTCCATAAGAAGTTTTGAAAATGGCGTTTTATCTCTGATCTTATAGTATTCAAGTCTTCTCTTGTATTTAAGATAAACAATAACTACCAATGGCGCCAATCCGACAGCCAATAAATTTGATTGCCATAATAGCTGAACTGTAACGGAACTACCTTTAGAGCCGATTAACAGACTGATCAAAACATAAATTATTGCATAAATGGATATAATACTTCCCTGAATTTTGCTCGTTCCCTCTGTTAAACCTCTCGCTCTTGATTGGGCGACATAGAAAATACCTATTGCAGTGAATATTATGTTCGTTATATAGCCAGATGTCTTGTTCATACCGAAAATTGTTGAAATCCCTACATAGAATGCTACAAAGGAATATATAGCAAAACCGCTTCTTGGGATTCTTCCTACAGAAGAAAATATAGTATATATTGGCGTTAGAATCGTTATTATGGGGAGAACAACAAGTGTCCCTAGAAAGGGATCCCCCGATAGAAAACTCTGTATCGAGAACACAACCAAAATCGAAAGAATCAGCTGTGGGATTGGGCTCAAAAAAATCCGTTTATAGTCACTGCCCCATAAAGCATACAAGCCAGCTGTAGAAGCAAAAAATTCGCATAATTGATAGATGAAAATTGCATGGTTTGCTAGACTCCAAAGCAATAGAGCCCAAAATACTAGCTGTAAGTTATTTCCAAAGGATGGTAGTGCTATCGATGGGATAAGATCTAGCCAAGATAACATGAAAAGTATGGGTAAAATAAGGGATATTGGGATGCTATATTTGCTTTTTAAGTTGCTCTTATATAGAGCAAGACCTATTACAAATAGAAGAATCCCTGTAACTGTCAATAAAAAAGAACTTACCCCTAGATAATATTGTAAGAACAATGTTGCTCCAATCGATATCGTTAGAGGGAGCGTCTCCCGTTTGAAAAAAAGAGGGACTCCGCCTAGAATATTCGTTTTTATGAAATTCCAAATTGCTCTCTCAAGATACGATGCTGGCACGTAATCACCAGAGCTAAATTTATTTAACCTTTATTAATTCCAACAACATATAATATATGTTTATGTCTAAATCGTGTGATAAAAATGAGTAGCAATAAAAGTTCAAAACGCCGTCGACAACGATCGCAAAAAATACCGATAAAAGTTGACGAACGAAAATTTGAATCTAAAAAAGAGATCTCACAAATGTTATCTTTGGTTGAAAAAATAGAAGACAGATCGATAAGAGATAAAGCCTTAATTACTATAGCTAAGAAAGTAATCGATAGTGACCCAGGATTAGCTCTAGAAATTATGGAAAAAATAGAAGATCCTTTGGTAAGGGCATCAGGTCTAATAGAATTAGGTATGATCATCGTAGATTCTAGCAAAGATGAAGCTCTTGCGATTGCTGAAAGCATTAGGCCCCTATTAAATGAAAATTCACCAATCGAATTGCTCGAGGAATTCGCTGTTTTGATGTCAAAGATAGATCTCCGAGGCAGCCTTGAATGGATAAAGACTCTAAAGGATGAGAACATCAAAAATGAAATACTAACAAGCATCATTGATGTTACTAAGAAAATGGCAGTAATACATCCAGATAAAACCGTAGCAAAGCTTGATTCATTAGAACGGTCGGAAGAATTAGCATACCTTATAAAGAATCTAGCTCCTAGTATTGGAAGTCTTGCTATAATTGATGACAATCATACGTATGAACTCCTCGAAAAATTGTATAAAATTGCGCAGGAGATATCCGATTCTGCCCACAAAGATGCAGCATTATCTGGAATCACATTAGGATTTTCTGTAATTAGTATAAACAAGGCCATGGAATCCTTGAGTTCCATCAAGGATAATAGTTATCAACAGAAAACACTTAGAGAGATTACCAATTTTCTTGCACAATTGTCATATACTCTCTATCGAAAAGCTAAAAAATATTTAAACGATTCAGTTGATGCCATGAATCGAATTACAGATATACACGAGAAACTGGTTGCTTTATCAAATGTATCATATAATGCGATGTTCATAGACCAAGAGCTCGCTATGAATCTGTTGGAAAAATGTATGGAATTAGATGAAAATGTCGCCAATGAAACTCTTTCTAAGATTGCAAAAACATTAGCCAAAGAGAATCTCATGTTGGCTCTTGAGCTTACAGAAAAAATTTCTGATAAGAAACTTCGAGATGAAACTTATGCTGAAATTATTAAGCTTATTTCTTAGAACTTTTTATCTGGAAATAAGGTTGGACTTTTAGTAATATCTCATAATTTATGATATCACAGATAAGATAAGGAATTAACTCCTTTATTAAATATTTAAAATTTTTACAATTTATATGTAGCTTAGCTACCCATATAAACATTTAAGAATCATATTACTATTGAAATTACAGTATTAGTCGTAGTATCCAAGCGCCTAAAAAATTAAGAGCTGAACTAACAATGTCGAAAATCATTAGTGTACGTGTTCCCGATGACATAAAAAGAGAAATGGATAAATTTAGAGATGTGGTAAATTGGAGCGAAGAGATTCGAAAGTTCATAATAAAAAGAATTAAAGAACTCAAGGAGCCAAAAGAGACCGAGACGGTAGTTAATCCCCTTCTCGGCAATACTTCTAAAGAAGTAATTAGAAGTCTATAGGTGTTCTTTTATTCACCTCAAAGTAAATCTTAAAGATATGAAAATGCTTCTTCTGTTGAAATTTTTCGTTCTATTTTACCAAAGATTTCTTCTGCAATTTTTGAATACTCCTCTATTTTTTGAATTACCTTTTTACCGATATCAAACTTGAGTAATGTTCTCCTTATTTCTACTGTTAATTTCACTCCCGCAAAGTAAGCATTTCTATATGCAAGGAAGCCCCAAATTTTATTTATTTCATTGGACTTAAGCTTAGTTCTATCAATATTTTTCTTTATGATCTCTAAGTTCTTATCTATGAAAGCTAATGCTTGCTGGAGATACTCCACTAAAGCATTTTCGTATTTTTTATCCTCTTCATAAAATGTGGCTAAGTTTATTATCTGATCAATTATTAATGCTATTGGCGAGCCGTACATTAGATAAAAGAACATAGAACTCCTTGAATCTTCAATAGCTTTGTTTAGCAATCGAAAGAACTCTCGATTATAAGCCATGAAAATAGAGTTAATAAGCATTTTTGCCTCGAAAGACCATCCCGTTAATAAATCTATTCCTTCATTAAATAACAATAAGAGCTCTGAGGGAGCAAAATCATCGATTACATTTAATGATGGCGGTGTTGATAAAATTCTCATTGCATTAAGCTCTGGGGGAGCTCTCAGGAAGATCTTATCTGAAATAGCTGTTGATCTTATTCTCATTTCTATCAATTCTTTACCCAAACTTTTTAGTAATTCAACGGCACTATCGATTTCTCCGTCGGATAAAAGCGGAATTAACTTAGTAAGCTTGGCTACTATTAATTTTGTGGCATCAAATGATTTCATTTTTAAGCTATCTACATTTGCTTTTTTGAGATTTTTGAGTATATTATCTAGTTTTTCTTTACTTACCTGATCTTTTAGAGATTCTTTAGATAATGCTTCTATAGCAAACGGCAGGAAAAGATCCAATATTTCTATGCCTATGGGATCCTGTTTCGTTAGTTCTATAACTTCCTCAAATTTGCTACTAAATTCTTCTGCACGCCCCAATATAGGTTTAAATAATTCCTTTATTTTCTCCTGCTTTTCCTTGTTTTTCTCGTTCTTCTTAATTATCGAATCTAATGATATTGCATAACAAGATACTGTAAAATCGAAGTAGATTTCAAAGTTTGCGGCTTTTAGAATTTCTCTAAGTTCCGCATCGTTTGGTAAATTAATAAGATACTTGATCGCATCTTCCTTTACTTCACCTTTTCCAAACAATTTAGAAATACCCTTTGGTACGAGCCCCATCCAGCTAATATAAAGCGTGAAGATAAAATAAATCACACTTACTAGATTAAAGATTAACGCCTTGGCAATATCCATCCTTCCTAGATCTATATAGAGCTTAATTATTTTTTTGACTCGACTTAGCCAGATTTCTAAATTTTTCTTTGTAACTATGTTCTTATTGTCTTTTCTCTCTGTGATCTGCTTTATTCTCAGCAAAGTTAAGAACAAGAGATTGTCTACCGGATTTTCAAATTTCTTTCTAGCCAAAGATTCATTCATCAATTCATTGCTTTCAATTTTAAGTGATTTCATTATGAAATTAAGGTCCCATGCCGTAATGTATCTCGGCATAAATAGAAATTTCGTAGCTAAATAGAACTTTTGGTCATCCACGTTTATTCCCTCTCTAGGATCTTTACATATCACATTCTTGATGCTTTACTGGTGAAGCTCAAATTTCAATTTTTACCTTTACAATACGAGTTTTTATGTTTAAAGTTAGTATTTAAAGTTAGTACCACTATTTACAAACTATATTTAAAGAATTTGTTAGATAATAAAAATAAGAAATATAACAGTTTTTATGGCATTTCATACAAGAATTTGTTAAAGGTGAAATTATTGCCTAAAATTCTGATAACTGATAAAACATCCGAATCTGGGCTTAAATTGCTAGAGAAGCTTAATGTGGACTATGATTACGTCCCAGGAATCGAACACGATAAATTGCTCGAAATTATTGATAAATATGATGCGATTCTCGTACGCGGTCGGACCAAAGTTACGAAAGATGTTATTGAGCAAGGAAAAAAACTAAGGGTAATTGGAAGAATTGGTGTTGGGCTAGATAATATTGACGTTAAATTTGCAAAGGAAAGAGGTATCACTGTCATAAACGCCGGTGATGCGACGGCGGATTCTGTAGCAGAATTAACTATCGGACTTATGATCTCCCTTGTTCGAAAGATTAATCTTGGAGATCTATCCTTTAAGAAAGGTATTTTTGCAAAAAACGAATGCAAAGGTATCGAACTTCATGGTAAAAAACTGGGAATCATTGGTGTTGGAAATATAGGTTCACGTGTTGCGAAAATCGCCCTTGCAATGGGTATGGTTGTTTTAGGTTACGATGTATATCCCGAACGAATAAGAAAATCTGGGCTAGAAATTCAGATAACTCCATATGAGGATGTCTTAAAGAACTCAGATATAATTACTGTTCATGTTCCATTACTTCCTCAGACGAGGCATATGATCTCTAAAAAAGAAATCTCTATGATGAAGCGTGGAGTATTTTTAATTAATGCCGCAAGAGTTGAAATTTTTGATTTATCTGCCATTATCTGGGGCCTTGAAAATGGAATCATTGCTGGGGTTGCGTTAGATTCTAATAAAAAACCAGATGATCCGTTGATGAAAAAATTAGCAGAATTTCCAAATACCGTTATTACACCTCATATTGGAGCACAAACGGAAGCAGCACAAGAAAAGGCTGTAAAAAAAGTTATATTAGATGTCGTTACGATTTTAAAATCATCTTAAAATATTTTTTAGTACCCGAATGACTCCACGACTTGTTTTATATAACTCGTATTTTTGGTAAAAGATATACGTTAGTCCGAGCGCGCCTATAAGGAAAAGAAACATACCTAAGTAAATCCAAATGCCTCTAGACTCCTCTTCAGTAATTATCTCTGTTGATTTTCTTAATAGAAAGACGCCTACTACGCTAAACAGAAACATTACGGATGCCACAATTCCCTCTACTAACGTTTGTCTATCCAAGGAAGGATACAGAACCTGCGGACGCCCACCAGAGCTAAGCAATGCGGGAGTTGGTTGTACAATTAAGTAAACAATACCACCAAATGCAACAGCACATACTATTACTGAGAAAATGAAGATTGTAAGTCTGACAGAGGACTCACTTAAATCGATTTCTGGTAGTGATAGCTGATATTTCGGCTTATAGAGAAATGGAATCCAAGGAATTCGAAATTTCTTCTTCTTAGCTTTTGCCATGATTGTCACCAAGCTTCTAGATAAGTACTTAACCACATACACCACTTTAAAAGTATTTTTAATGTTTATTAATAAACTTTTTATTTGGGATGATGATGCGAACAGCATGCGATTGATGAGCGTAACCCAGCGCCTGACCTATTCTTATAGATTTTACCTCATTTTATCGCTATAACAAATATCTCGCTTTTTACTTTTTCTATGTATTCGATTCTTCTAAAGCCAACATCTTTGAGAATCTTTACATAGTCCCAGTATGTCCATTTAATTCTTGGATTCATGATCGGTGCTATTTCTGCCCACATTAGCTCTTTTTCTCGAATAAGAAAGATATTATTCTCAAGAATGCCTTCCGAAGTTTTCTCAGCGATTGCTATATGTGTTACCTCTAAGTTCTCTCGTTTGACTGGCGGATTTATTTCAAATTTCTCGTGATCTTTCCATACCCGCTCGATTAGTTCGTTTAACTTGGATTTTGCCCATTTCGGAGAACAGCTACAAAATATGAATACACCCCCATTTTTAAGGACCGAATATATGCCCCTTGCCGACTCTCTTAACTCTTCATAACTTCCTAGCTCATCAAAATAATCACTGTATACGCAATCATATATGCGATGTGCTTTTTCTGGTAGATCTTTAAAGAAGGAATGAAAAAATCTGATACTTAATCCGTGCTCTTTTGCTAATTGTGGTGCATATTTTATTGCTACATGACTCGCATCTGAGCCTTCAACATCATATCCTTCTTTTGCGAATGTTATAGTCTTAAATCCAAGTCCACAAGAGCAGTCTAAAATAGATTTCACACTCATTTTAGGAAGAAATACAAATAGCGGATCTAGGGCTCGCTTAGTATTCTCCCAATGTTCAGATATCCATAAGTCTCTTGTAAACCATGTCCATTTCCATAAAGTGTTCCAAGAACATAGTTCATCTCTACAAATAGAAACTTCCACCAGAGAATCCCACCTCGTCAGACTAATATGCATATTCTTTATTTTTTACTAATTTTGTTAAACTCTTAAAGAATTCTTTAAACCGGTCTTAGAAAAAATTTTTACTACTTTCAAGACGACTTCTAACCATTTTTAAAATATCATGCAACCAGTAATGATAGAATCACTGTAACTTTCTTATTCGAATATCATTATGATTACACATATAAGCAATATTTCATTCTTGGGACCTAAAATGTCCCGGAAAAAGAAAATTCATTTTGGACCCGCCGGAAAGCCTCGAAATTTCAAGGGAACCATGGGAGAGGTCCCCGCAGAACTTAAAAGACTCAAACTTGATGCACTAGAGATAGAGCAAGTCAGGAGAATTAATATATCAAAGGAAGCTGCTGAAAAAATAAGAGAAGAAGCAAAGAAAAACAAGATAATTCTTTCATTACATGCCCCTTATGCTATAAATTTTGCATCTGAGAAGGAGAATGTTATAGAGGATTCCAAAAAGAGGCTTCTAGATGCCTTAAGGCTTGCGCATTGGCTAAATGCAAGGATTGTTGTCTTTCATCCTGGTTACTATGGAAAACGATCGCCCCAAGAGGCGCTTAAACTTCTTATAGAGGGGCTTAAATCAGTTTATAAGAATGCTAAAAAAGAAGGATTATCCCCCTTAATCGGCCCAGAGACTATGGGTAAACTTTCACAATTAGGAAGTCTTGATGAAATAATTGAGGTTGTTAAGGAAATTCCGCAATCTGCGCCGGTCATTGACTTTGCTCATCTCTTTGCGCGAACAAAAGGAAAAATTCGGGAAAGAAGGGATTACGAGAAAATTTTATCTTTAATTGAAGATGAACTGGGTTCTAAATATCTAGATGGTCTTCACATACATTTCTCAAAAATGGAATATGGTGATAAAGGAGAACGAAAGCATTTACCATTCGGTCAGAAGGCTGGACCTCCGTTCCTTCCATTAGCAGAATTGCTTATTGATTATGGTATTGAAGCTACGATTATATCCGAATCACCTCTACTGGAAGAGGATGCTATAGTCATGCAAAGAATAGTTAACGGTGTTAAACGAAAGAGCAAAAGGGAGACTCTTCTTAAATTAGAGTAATTTTCGCTTTAATTTCACGAAAAAAGGGAATGCTTGTTTTTGAAATTATTATTAATGTATTTTTCCTTTTTATTTTTCACCATGAGACGCCAGTTCTTTGCAAAATAAGGCGATATCAGGGGCTCTCCTCATAACGCCGGAACATCACCTCTTGACCCGCCCTCTCAAACATCAGAATAGC
>JAGGXM010000110.1 GCA_021163045.1 Thermoproteota archaeon
CATTGTTGTTTTTCCTAAGAGAGTACTAGCAATTACCGTGATATCTAAATCGTCCTTCAATCTTCTAAGAAGTTCTATCATTAACTCATGGGGAATATCTATTCTAGCAATAGCGTATTTTCTACTATCTCTACTAATCATATAGCGAGGTATCAGTAGATCAATATTATCTAAGATAATTTGTCCAAGTTTTTTAATTGCATTCTTCTGATCTTTCCATTCTTCGAAGAACCTTTTAGCTGTTTTGGGGAGGTCTTCTGAGCGTACTTTAAGGATTTTAGATGCTTCTAGTAGGAGCTGCCTTTCTTTATTTATATGCTCTAGTGCTCGTTCTCCTGCAACATATATTAGTCTTACGACACCATCGTGTATTCTTTTAGTCCCAATTATTCTAATTAGACCAACTTCTCCCGTATTTTTCAGATGTGTTCCACCGCAAGCCTCAGCATCCCATTTATCAATATAAACAATTCGTAATAATCGCCCGGGCACTGCTCCGCCTTGATATATTCTAAATCCATATTTTTGCTCGGCTTCAGTTCTATCATGAATTTTTTGTATAATAGGTCTATTTGCTAAAACAACCTGATTCGCAAGATGTTCTATTAGTTCTATCTCTTTGTTTGTTAATGGCCTGTAATGAGAGATATCTAATCTACCCCTTTCTGGGGTTTTATCTGCACCCACCTGCCAGATATGAGGACCTAATACTTTACGAGCACTTGCATTTAGAATATGTGTAGCTGTATGATGTCTCATTATTGCCAAGCGTCGTTCCCAATCGAGAACTCCTCTAACTAATGTTCCTTCTGCAAGAGAGATGTTTCGTTCTAGTTTATGAAATATAATGTCATTAACTTTTATCACGTCAACAACTTTAACTCTTTCAGAATTAAAGATAAGATATCCTGTATCATGTATCTGGCCGCCTCCTGTTGGATAGAACGCGGTCTTATCAAGTACGACAAATGATCCTTTATGTGCAATTACTCTTGCCTCAAAATCTTTCGTGTAGACATCATCATAATATAAGGGATGTGTTTTAGGGAGATTCTCAAGTTCTTCTTTAAATATCTCTCGTATTTGATTCTTTATATCAATTGGTTCTTCCTCTAAAGATGGTACTTCCTTTGGCTTTTCTTCTCTTATTAAATCATAGAAATTGGGCGGGATTTCTGTTCGTATATCCAATTGCTTTGAAATCTCAGCAATACTCTCCGGCGGGATCCCATGATTAACATACAGTTCCTTTAATATTTCATATCCAATAACTTTGGGCTTTCTTTTCTTTAATATACGTATTAACTCGTTAAGGCCTTTTTGTATTGTCTGCTTGTATCGTTGATATTCGACTTTCCAGATATCTCTTACGATCTCTCTGCTCTCTAATAACCTCACAAATGTTTTGGAAAAATAGTCAATATGCCTTTCGAGCAGTTCATACCAATCAATATTAAAACCATATTTTTCCGCGAGAGATATAGCTCTACGAAGAATTACCCTTAAATTATAGGCCCCACCAACATTTGATGGTATTCCCCCATCCGTGACAGCGAAAACCAAAGTTCTTGTATGATCTAAAATCGCATATATCGCTTCTAATGGCCCTAAACGATTTTCTAAATCGTCTAAAGATAGCCCTAATTTTTCTGCTATATGTTGTCGCGATGACTTAAAGCGTTCTGGTGAACTTGTATCTAGTATGCCAGATAACCTAGCATATTCGGTTAATAATTTAATATCATAGTTAAGGCCAACATTATCTATAATCCAATCAAACACAGGGCCAAAAGTTGCCTCATAAATCGTTGGCGTTTTTTGCATAAACCAAGAAACTCGTTCTAACCCCCAACCAACATCTAATACTTTTAATTTAAGTGGTTGAAATGACCCATTAGTTAGTTTATATTGCATAAAAACTCCGTTTACGATTTCTAATCCATAAGCAAAAGTTTCTAAGGAAGGCCCAAAATTACCGCCACCACTCCAGACGTCCTCTTTATATGTTAGTTCTTTAGCGGGTATACCTAAAATTTCAGTCATAAATTCAAAGTTATATCTCACATACGTATTTTTCCAGTATCCCTTCAACCTATCTGAGTTAAAAGCGTGTTGTCCGCCCATGACAAAACTTGTTAGGTGCCTCCCCGTCTTTCCTATATTATCAATATCGCTGAAATCTCCCCCAAAACGTAAACATGGTTGCGATACAACGAGCGGATTGGCCGGAGGATCTACGATTCCCTCTGTTACCCAAGGTTGAAAATCTACAATAGAGGCTATTGTAAATTCGAGATCCTCTCTCCATCGCGCTACTACTGGATAGGGATCTAAGATTGTATGGCCTCTTTTTACAAAGAAGTCCTCCCATTTTCTAATTGTATTGTGGATATCCCATGCAGAATTCCATCTTCTTGCTTCTATGAATCTGTACGTTCCCTCACAGGCAACATCACCGCAGGTTTCTCTGTTAGGGTCAACCGTCCAGAAATAATCCCCACAGATTTCACACTTCTTGCGGTAAAATCCTTTTTTCTTGAATATTAAAACTTCATATTCGTCTCTTTTGAAAAGTTTTTTTAGTTCCTCTTTGGAAATTTTCACGAAAGACACCCCATACTCTGATGACTTTTTGATTTTGCCCCTTAAGTTAATATCTTCTCTTTCTAGACCTAACAAAAATATATTAAGCCGACAATAAATTATTTTCTCTTTAATAGATTCAGAAATATTTGCCCAGTCAACTTTCAAATAAATTAAATATACCAGATTGGTTTGTCAAAAAATCTTTAAATGTATTCCTTTTTTCGATAGCAAAATTTTTGGGAGGTTCGCCTTATTTCAACCTTCTAGAG
>JAGGXM010000077.1 GCA_021163045.1 Thermoproteota archaeon
TCATTACACCGATCTGCCCTACTTCCTCTATTCCAAATCTTTTTGCAATCTTAGGATCAAATATCTCCTCTACAACCTCGACTTCTAAGTAGTGATTTCCAGATCCTAACGTACCAAGCTGCGGCCTACCCCGCTTCTTTGCTCTTGGACTTACTTTCGACGGATCCGCCCCCTTCAATCGACCTCCATCTTCTATGTGCCGTAGGTCCTCTTCATATCCATATCCCTTTTCTATCGCCCATTCCGCGCCAGCTACAGCGACTTCTTCAAGTTCTCCGCCTGATAACGCAAGATGTCCGCTTCTGCCTACACCAGCCGGCACATGCTCTGAAAGCACTCTCAATAGCCTTTCGGCATTTTTTTCTATATCTCCTATTCGTAAATTGGTTATTAGAAAGCGGACGCCACAGTTAATATCGAATCCAATGCCTCCTGGACTTATAATTCCGTTATCTGCATCAAATGCTGCGACCCCTCCAATACAGAATCCATAGCCCCAATGCGCGTCTGGTAGCATTATACTATATTTTACGATACCAGGTAGTGATGCTACGTTCATCGCTTGCTGGATAGCACCATCTTCTGTTTCCCTCAGTAATTTTTCGGTCATATATATTCTAACAGGAACGTTCATATAAGGTCTGAAATTCTTAGGTATCTCGTATACATTCTGTTTTATCTTTTTCAGTACCCTATTTAGTTCGCTCCTCGTAAAATCAACTTGCGTTCCACTCATTCATACTCACCAATCCATAAAACTATGTTATTTCTTACCTAATTAATTAGTAATATATTGGTTTAAAAATAGTATTGTTTGGACTATGGTTTCTAAGATCATTTAAGAACACTTCTTTATCTAATCGCTTATAAATAGAAGTCTTTTAATAGGCTTTAGTGTAATATTATTTATAGTAGTATTCTGGTTTTTATGGCGATCGTACTATGAGTGAAAGAAAAAGAAAAGAAGAATTCGGGCCTAAAGAATATTTCTTCCTATTTCTTCTAGCTTTAATATTTGTAATATGGAATTTCCTGGTAGAAATTGGTGTTAACGGCCTTTTGGCGCTTTTCATTGGAATGATCCCGGCCTGGATCTATGCATTCGCAACAGGTATATTGGATTATGTCTAATTCTATAACATTATTATATTTTTTATTTTGGCATACACACAGCAAAAAGTACACAAATTTACACGCTTAGCGTAAGCGAAATTGGCAATCTCCCGAATAAAGCTTTATTTTATCTAATCACTTATAAATAGAAGTCTTTTATAATAGACTTTAATGTAATATTAATAATAGTAATAATTCTGGTTCCTATGGCGATCTTACTATGAGTAATGAAAGAAAAAAGAAGGAAGAATTGGGACCCAAGGAATATTTTTTCCTATTTCTTTTAGCTCTTGGATTTGCGATCTGGAATATCCTCATTGATATGGGAGTAAATATCATACTCGCGCTCTTTATAGGAACTCTGCCAGCAGGCATATATGCATTCGCAACGGGAATATTAGATTATTTCTGATTCTATAACATTATTATATTTTTTCTCGTTCGACGATTTATTCCGCTTACCAGAATGTTTTTCGAGACAGGAAAACACCATGATAATGCAGTATAATGAATTGGCAAGGTTATAGAATTAGATATCCTCTTCAAAGTGCGCAATGAAAGCTGACATCGCTAATAACATGCTTACAAAGACTAATGGAGCTAAGTATCCTAATCTAAGAAGGATTCCCGAGGTTAAAAGCCAGATTGGAATGTATGATAGCATAAGCCCTATCGCAAAGGGAAAACCATTTCTCCAGTTGATTTTTCTTTTTTTCTTTTCTTTCTTTTCCTTTTTTTCCTCACTCATAGGGCACCCTTCTAATCACGAATATCCCTAATAATATTATCAGTACAATGATGCATATTAAGAGTTGTCTTGTAATAAATAGGAAATTGATTCTCGAACAGGGATTCTTCAGATCGTCGTATATCGAGTATACTAGTTACGATACCGCTTTTTTAGCAATAGTTCTAAGGCTGGGGATAGAAAAACATAACATATCGCAACAATGAATACAATTTCTATTCCAAAAAGGAGTGAAAGCTCGGCAGGAGGCCAAATGTATAATGTTATTAAAGTAGCTATAACGCCAATAATGAGCGAAGCAAGGACAGAGATTCGTCCTCTCGGGACCTTAATGCTTGGAAAAACTATCTTACTGACCATCAGGAATCCTGCTATTATGAAAATGATACTCGAATATGGATTAGTTAATGTTATCGCCGCTGAGGAAGAGAATATTGCTGCTGCAGGGATCGGCAGACCTTCAAAGAATTCTTTGACACCATAGATATTGAATCTAGCTAATCTTAATGCCCCTCCGCAAACATAGATTATGGATGCGATATATGCTTCGACACGGAAGTCTATTGTGAGTAAAAGATACGCTGGAGCAATGCCGAATGAGCAAATATCCGCTATAGAATCTAATTCCTTTCCTATCTTGGATGTTTGTTTTAGGACACGAGCAGCAAGGCCATCGAGAGCATCAGCGACTGTTGCAGTAAAGATTAATATAAACGAGATTGCTGGGTCTATTTTCGCGTATAGAATTGCTGAGAATCCTAAGATTAAGTTTAGTAATGTGAGCATATTTGGAACATTAATCAACTTTTCTTCGGATTTTAGATTCAATATTTTACACCTTCCATATTTTTGTTACGAGAGGCTTCGTTCTCTTCAGTTTTTTATCTTTTATTGACTCAAAGATACATACTAATTGATTTACAATATTACGAGCTTTCAATATTTTGTCATTATTAGATAATCGGATATAGCCATCTCTTGTCGCAAGCCAATAATTTTTCTTAATTCTTTTAAAAGACCTAATTATTCCCTGTGGTGATTCTATCCATTCTAATTTAAAATCAGCAAAAAGCTTACCAAATAATTTGGTATTCTCTGGAACCAATACCGGAATTCCCGAAATTGTCTTTAATATTTTGCTCTCATGCGTTAGAATTTCCAAATAGGTTTTTCCTTTCTTAATATATAGACCCAACTTTTCAGACGGATTTTCTATTCTTGGAATAGAATAGAGTTCTGAAGCAGATTTTGCTTCTTTTAATGCTGTTTCTAACTTTATTCCCATAGGCTCTAGATATTGGATCGCTTTATCTATCATTTCTTTAGTAGCATCCCTGAGTATTATGGTTTTAGAATCGATGGAGACTCTCGCGTTTATGCCATCTCGTATTGCGGCATATTTAAGTTTCCTGAGATTCTCTCTTTCTTTGAGTTTATGGCCCTTAGCCAGATTATCTAGAGCTTCTAATGCTAAGCCAGAGATTATTTTTATAATGTCTGCAAGATATTTGATATCTGGCTGATTATCGATGACTCTAATCTCAATTCTACTTTCGTTTCGTTTTTTACTTAGATCTTCAACAATATTGGTGAGAGGCCCTCTCGGTGTAATATCTAATAACCGTTCTCCCTTTGGATTTGCAATTAATCTTAGGGAACTCTTATGGAACTTACTGAATATGATTGTGTATCTACTAATTCGTCTCTTATTGTGCGGAACCGGAAAGATAGATCCTCTTTTAATTACTGCTAATGATGAGTCCGATAGAACCTTGCTATAAAAAAGCCTAGAACTTGCAAATCCGGTATACTCTCCCTCACAAATAGGAGAATTTGCTGTTAGAGCGATAATTTCTGGTAAATGATTTCTTATATGATTGAAAATATATTGTAACTCCTTAATTTTTGCTTTTTTACCATTTTTTCTATTTACAGATATGCTAATATGCGTTCCGCACATTGGATTTGGTTTGCTTTGAACCGGATGTAAGCTTCCAATGTATATTTTATGATTCAATAATTTTGCGCCCTTAGCTAGAATCTCTCTTCCAAAATGTATTGCTTTCTTAATCTCAAGTAGAGAATACGGACGTGTAACATATTCAACCTGACTAGGATGCGGTTCCCACTGAAAACCAAAAAGATATTTCTTTGCTCTATCTAGGATGTCAGATTCATTCTCTAACATTGATACTAAGTTCTTCATTACAGAATCTGAATGCATTGATAAGAAACCCAGATCATTAACAATGAAAACCTCTTCTTCAACACCAACTCTAATATCGTATTTATTGGTTGTTTCCTCTAACACAGTAATACCTCCTAGAATTTTAGAGCCGCAATGAACTCAGAAATCGCAGAAATTATTCTTTTAGAATTTCGCTTTCGAATTCTATCACTAAGCTCTAATTGAATTACATTTACAAAAGGAGGAATACCATTGTATTGTGTTATATCGCCACCAATGTATCCTTTTTCTTCGAAACCAGCTTTAATTTTATGCCTATTGAATACCTCTTGGAGCAGATTAAGGGCTTTTGGCTTTGCTGAGAAGCCGCACATTGCCCCGATTTCGACATCATATTCCTCGAAGGTTTGATTTCGACCATGAAGATCAATAATCATTCTTATTTTTCTCTCAGAAAGCGCTAATTTTTCGATTATTCTTCGAAATGGAGAAAGTCTAGATCCTAATCTGTTATAGTCAATATATATTCTTGAGATCGTAGAAATTAAGGCCCAACTTTTGGATTTTATTGCCACTTTTTCAGCAATTGTCCTTATATTATCATCCGATAATGGTTCTTTCGCATGCGGAGCTGTTATGAGAACTTTATTTTGACCTCTTATAAGGAGATATCCTACTCCTAATCTTTCAAATGGAAAATAAAAATATGCTTCCGTTTCTTGTCTTAACGATAATTTTCTCTGGGCTTTTTTGATTCCAAAGCTTAGAATTATCTTTTCTAGGCTCATCCTAATAATTTTGATAAGTTTAAGTAAATCATGGTTATCTGTCATGTTCCACTCAATAAAGAAAATTTCGAGGGGAATATGGTTTAATAAAGATCTAGAAGTTGATTCACCAAGAAGATTCATCGCTTTAAGTCTATTTATAATTGAGGATAATATTACATTGTCTATCTGTTTTTCACGTTTTAGAATTATCTCCATTTTACTTATATCTGAGTGCAATTTAATTAACTGTAGAAATTCTGTATGTTTTTCTATCAAACCGATTCCCATCCTCAAACTGCCTTATTTAATGCTATTTGAATAATTTTTGAGGCACTTTTTATCTTCTGCATTATTTTCTTTCCCAGATGAACAATAATATCGTCTACTTTCATAATTCTATCAGAAAGTCTGATATCGAATCCCCTTATGTCGCGAATTGTAATTGCCTTCTTTTGAGCCTTATCTAGTATCGCAATGACGAAGACTCCACCTCTGCTTATATTGCTCACCAGAGTGCTTTCATCAGCAGGATCAATTGGTCTCGGTGCCCGTCGTATCTGGATGCCGATTATTTTACCCACAAAAACAAGGACTCTTAAATCGTAAGCATATTTTTCGCCATTTTTTTCTAATGGGTATACCTCAATTTTTTCTTGGACAACATAGGAGGTTTTTGCTTCTTTTTCCTTGATTTCATCAATTACTCTTTTGAGATCATATTCATTATTTATGAAATGAATACCTTTTCCTTTGGATCCCTTGCACGGCTTAAGAACTACGGATTTATAGCGTGTTAATAAGTATCTTGCATATTTGTTTATTTTTTCAACCGAGTTCGCATAAAATGTCATCGGTAAATAGAAGGGTCCTTTTACATCCCGTAGTATTTTATATGTTTTCCATTTGTTACCTGTTATTTTACCAATTTCCGAGCTGTTTATAATTACTTGTTTTACGCCCTTAAAGAAATTTCCTGTTCTTCTAATTATTATATCTGGTTTTACTACATTGCCGCTCGGCGTCATTACTTTTATAGTGCCATTCTTGAATGATAACTCATCCCTTGAAGCTAAAAATGATCTTATACCAAACTTTCTAAAGGCATTAGCTATTGCCGTTCTCTCAAGATTTAGAAGATCTTTTCTCTCAATAGGAACTGTTACAATCGCTGTTTGTGGACGCCCTTTACGTATTTTTAGATGAAAATTTATTGCTCCTTTTATAAAATTATCTAATGTTCGCGTATACCTATTAGTATATAATTGTTCGTTTTCATCTAGAATTTTTTTTGCTTCTTCTGCAACTCTTGTGATTACCCAAACTCCTCCAGGAATTGCATTTGCTTCCAATAAATATAATTTCCCATCGTGACTGTAAAGGAAATCAAGCCCTGCAAATGGATAATAAATATATTTTTGCACAGAATTTAAAGGCAGTATAGAACCAAGAATTTTTTGCATTATGACACCAGGTGGTGTATATAGAAGTATAACTAAATTCGGAAGTCGAGATATTTATAAATTTTTCTTTTGCATTTTTATGATACGTACAATCAAAGCGTCCTCATTTTTGATAAATGCTTTTTCGCCGAAATCCATCTTAAATTCTTCTTTAGAATTATGTATTATATC
>JAGGXM010000187.1 GCA_021163045.1 Thermoproteota archaeon
AGTGCTCAAAAGCAAGATTCTTAAGAACGGAAAATTCCTATATATAAGGGACTTCAACAAACTTTTTAAAATCGCAAATGCTATACGGAAGGAGTACGAAGACTTTAGACCTAGATTACAGCTAATCTTGGGAGATAAAGAATGGATAAACAAGACAAAGAGATTATTGAAATCAAGATCAGACAAATAGAACTTAGTTTTGATCTAATAAGGAATAGATTGCCGAGTACATTGCAGAAGTTCTTATCACTCGATGTGTTGGTTAGGGACGGTATATATAAACGAATTGAGTTTATAATACAAAATATTTTAGATATATTGGCGATATTTACTAAATATTTTAAGAAGATACCAGGCGATGACGAAAGTGTTATTGAAATTCTCCAGAAAGCGAATTTTCTTAACCCAAAAACCGCTGAAATAATAAAGAAAATGAGAGGTTTTAGGAATTTCTTAGTCCATAGATATGGCGAATTATTTGATGAAATAGCCTTCAATAATATCTCTGCTGGATTACAAGATATCGTCAATGTAATCGAATTTTTAAGAAATTCACTAAATAAACTGGATCCTTAGTCTTTTCCTTTAATTTCGCTCAGGCAGGATAATCTTCCTTTTGTTACAAGAGAAATCAACTCCGTTATTAAAATTAATGATAAAAATTCGGCTAATAGAATCAAAATGAGCGATCGAAGGCCCTTCTCTTGTTTTTTCTAACTCACGAAACCTAATGAGCAGCTTAACTACTCCAAATTCTGAATCACTCCTCACCAGACTACCGATTTTATGAACTTCTTTATCCCAAATTTCTTGATTTTACCATAATCGTCTCGTTCCTTTATTTCATCACTTATAATTTCATCTAACAACTCATCTAAAATCTCACTAAGTTCCTTGCTAATCGCTATCCTCCCCTGCTTCTCTAGAGCATTCTCTCCTTTCTCAACTAAAACTTTTGCTCGCTGTCTTAATTCAAAACTTCTTTCGGTTTCCTCAACCTTTGTCCTCGGCGGATCTAGATACCCCTCCATCACATACTTCCTTATAACCTCCGCTAAATCTAAGATACGACGCTTGATCTTAAGATCTTTTCCCTTCGGCGCAAACTCCCTCATGTGTTCTAACCTCCACTTCAATGTTAATCTCCTAACCTTAGAATAAGAACCGCGCTCCCTGTTCTTGAGAACAAAACCCTCCCATAATTCACCCCTACAAAATCTATGAAAACTTGCTATCCGCTTGTATAACTTATCAATATCAATCTCCCACTCCGTTGGAACCATCCTTAACTTGTACTTCCCCGCAACCTCAACAACTTCATCCATGCTCAAAAATCGCTTCTCCTCTAACCGGTAAACATCGAATATGAGATACCCAATATCCCCACCTAAAATGCTCCGCCACTCATTAATACATAACCTTACAAGACTATCCGGACCTACTAACTCCCCAAAGATCACAACATTTTCATCCCGACTTAACTCTATTAAACGTTTCGCAAAATCTTTTCCTGCTAACGCAATGTATTGCTTAAAATCAAGAATTTGCCCCCCTCGAACAAACGCTAATAAAATATCCCCTGCCGCAAAAACCCTAACATTGCTCCCATTCGCCTTCCACTGCACAATATCTATCTCCTTAGGTAGATCCGTAGGAACAGTCCTCCCATCAAAAATATATCTTGGGCTCTCTATCCTCGGATACGCTGGAATAAAAGCCTCTCTTCCACCGTACTCTAAAATTACAGAATACTTACTCCTGCGATATTTAATTTTTATCGACGAAATACCCTCTATATAATCCCATGTACTCTGCGTTTTTGACATAAGCTTCACCAATTGCTGCATATGAACCTCAAAGAAGTATATAAAAAACAATAATCCCTAAAATTATAATAAATTATTAACTGATAGAAAGCAAGCGAAACAAAAGTATTTTTGATAGGGGATCTCAATGGGGAATAACATAAAACGGGAGATACTAAGGCTGCTGAAGGAAGACTATGAGTTCAGATCAGCTATTATAGGATTCCTAGCAGAGGGACTAACTACGAGAGCCGAGACGAAAGCAATAATAGAAGAGATTAGGAATCTGAGAGAGGACTTCAATAAGCGAATGAACGAACTGCGAGAGGATTTCAACAGGAGATTTGAAGCTTCTGACAAGCGAATGAATGAGCTCCGTGAGGATTTTAATAAGCGATCTGAGGCTCTTGACATTAAACTTTCAGCTCTTGGGGGCACGCTGGAGTATCCTAAATGAAGAGGCTGTTAGAAACGCCTTACGCGGCTTACTTGGTGATTACTTTAATGCGAAGGTCGATAAATGGGAAATCTTTGATGAGAAGGGTATTGTTTACAGCGTTCCCAGTCTTGTCGAAGCCGATGTCTTGATTACTGATAGTGAGCATATCCTAGTCGAAATTAAATCACACGTCAGGAAAAGCGACATAACGGAATTATTGAGAATGTCGGAGCTATATAAAGCGAAGACAGGGGTAATGCCGAAGCTTGTAATAGTCTCTACTACGATCTAATCGTAAATATTTAAATTGGCTCTTCCCCTATTGATTGTTGCTAAATATATATCAGATATTTACCGGGCATCTCTCTGGACGCCTTAAACCCGCTCTTACTACCTTCTCAAGCCAGTCCCTGCCACTATTGTGGTAGTAGGCAAAAAATGAAACGTAGAGCTGTAGATTCCGC
>JAGGXM010000140.1 GCA_021163045.1 Thermoproteota archaeon
AGTTTATTTAGTAAACTTTCTCGCTTCTTCTCAAGTAATTTCATAATTTCATCGTCATCTTCGATTTCCATTCTTCATTACCTCATAACCTTATCAATATTATATCCCATTTGCTTGCCAGCTTGTTTTAAATATATGGGTCATACTTTAGCCATGTAACGGGAATATTCTGATATCGACCATCAGGCAACCATCGCTGAATGGTAATAGGAAGAACCTTTGCTTTTAATTCTTCTTTTGCAATCGTTATCTCTATTGGTTCATTACCCGCCTCCCGAGGTATTGGTATAAGTATTGGTGCTCCATATGCAATCTGAATCGCTCTTGCGCCAATTATCCTTGCTAACTCGTATATTGTTAACCGTGGAGGTCCTATTTTTACTTCGTTTGCTATTATTTCTTTTGGGCTCTCTTCATCTTTCTTTGGCATCTAAATAGCACCTGTTAGGAATTAGAAACTTTAAGAATGAAATAACATAGTACAACGTTTTTCGTTTTTTAAATGATATTTAAAACCTTTGGTTATGATAAAAGAAGCTTAATTTAAACTTAATCCTATTACTATTATGAAATCTCCCGAGCACACGTTTTTATTTTTTATAGTAAGTGTTACTAATCAAAGATTTCCTCTTCCCTATATATTGTTATTTTTAAGTTATATTTCTCCGCAAGCTGCTTCATTTTTTTCCTTAAACGCACAAAAAATGGTTGTGTCTCTCCCTCACTAGAAACAATTAAGGACACACTAGCTAATTTTTTCCCCTTATTGATTAGTATGGAATGACCACGCACGTCTTCTATATTACCACCGATATCTGCTATAAGTGTAGCAACATCTGCTAAGATTCCCCGTTGATCTTTTCCTATAATTGATATTATCAGTATTCCCATGGTAACACGCTCTGATGATCTCCATTTTTGGATTAAAGTAGTTTTATAAACCTATTTAAATTTCAGTTTTAATGATGCAAAGGGTTTTATAAGATTTACCTTTATACAAGTCGTGTTTAGCTCCTTTCGGATAGATAATGTAAATTCTCCAGCTAATTTTATAATTCTCTTAGGACTTTCTTTTGTATATATGTTAAGCTGTTTTATTTTATCGACAACTCTAATCTTATAAGTAGATGGATCAAATATATTGAACCGAGCTATTTTGGGAATTATATTAAGCCAGGCATAATTATATATGTTAATGATAAACGCGCCATCTAAGTCCCTGAAACTTTCTATGTGTAAGAACCTACTGCTGCTGAATATTCTTAATTTTAATGCTTTTTGTACACTTCGCATAGCTTCTAATAATTCTAAGGATTCTGGATTTATTTTAGTGACATGCAGTGAAAATCTCCCATCATAGTCCGAAATTGTAGGCGCTACAGGTATTAGTGTCATATTTCTGAAGCTCAAGAATCCCTTATTGCGTCTCTTCTTAACTGATAGTTCATAGATTTTTTTCGCGAATTGACCTTTACTTAATTCCCCGACCTTACCAAGTAAAATTGTTTTTTTTCCTTTGAGAGTTAAACTAACTAATCTTTTTATTTCTTCATCTGTTATTATCCTTAATCCTGGTAATATGTAAAGAAGAAGATCCGGGTCTTCAAAATCTCTCTGAAGTTCGGAATTTATGATCTTAAAGGGTATTAAGTTAGCCGATAATGTTTGAATAGTGCCATAAAAAACTCTAAATGCATATGGATCTTGAAAAATACTTTTATTTATAACAACGCCAATTTCGGCGAAAGGAATTGCTTTTCGAACCTTAATTTCTGGTGCAATGTTAAAATCGTGATAATCCATTACTTTCTGTACGCAACTATAGCCAAAAAGCGCGCATTCGTTATGGAATGCCTTATGAATAAGCTTTGCATCACCCGAATCGGCAGTAGTAAAAGAGTAAATAGAGATATATTCATGACTAGATAACTGACGACCAAACTTATATTCAAGGATATTATCTAATTTCTTGTAGGTTGGCCCATTTACCACAATACATGGTGGATAAACTACTTCAATGAACACATTTTTATACCTAACTTTTGGCCGTAATAATCCATTTGAGAGTAGTTGCGTACCTGGACGCAATGAATAAAAGCCGTCAGATAGGCTCTTTAACCGATCTATTTCTTCATAGCGATGATAATATTCCTGCGGCACTATTGGTTCTTCCAATATAACGCTTCCAATTTCTCCTGCTTTAATAATAGCAGCTAATATTAGATCAAAAAACTTCTTATTGAAGATCGATAAAAATAGATAGTCCTCTAATGCTGGATGCTTGAGTTTCTTAACTTCCTTTAGGGGCATTAGATTCTCTTCTATTGCTCGAACTTTATGAATAAAGTTTGTTGCTATCAGCAATTTAAGTTTAGGTGAGTATTCTTCTTTTAATTTAATAACTGCTTTCTGGAGTTCTAATGTTCTATCTCTGGGATGCCACAGTTCAAACGGAACTAAAATTTCCCGTCCTTTTTCTGGTTCTATGTTTTTTATTGTCCGAATAAGCCTAGTAATTGAGAGAAATCTTTGAGGATAATCCGGAATCAATTGGCTTTGTGGAAGTGAACCGAGAATTACTAACATGATATGCCCCTGCTACTGCTGTAAGATATTAAATATCAATTACGAAATTATCCTTGCTATTTATATTACTTTTTCTAAAATCAATCCAATAATTTCAGCGCATTACATGTAATAACTACCGAGTGCAAAAAAGTAATAAAATTATTATGTTGCGTCTTCCACGCTCAGTTTAACTCGTATTGATAAACTCATGAGCTCATTTATAAGAAGAACGAAAGCATATGGTAATTTTATTTTATACATCTCGCCCTTTTCCTTGTGTATTGGACAGACCCATCGTCTTCGATTTGGATCATAATAACCGATTAATCCACACTCTTTGCATACGTAGACATCAACACCGTCCGAACTTTCTACGAATCGCTCATTTAAGAACTGAGCCACGCCGTGTCCTAATAGAGCATCCCTTTCCATTTCGCCAAGTCTAAGACCTCCACCTCTTGCTTTACCCTCTGTTGGTTGCATTGTTAATAATGTAACTTTACCTCGCGCTCTTGCATGGATTTTATCCCTTGCGAGATGTTTAAGTCGCTGGTAATAAACGGGTCCCATTAGAATATGCGCTTTTAGAATTTTTCCTGTTTTACCGTCAAAGAGAGTCTTTTCTCCATAATAGTTAAGTCCCAACTCTCTCGCACGTTTTACCAATTCCTCTAACCAATTTTCGCTATTAAATGCAGTTCCATCGAAAATTTTTCCCGTTTTAACGGCAATATCTCCCGCCAAACTTTCAAGTAATTGCCCGATAGTCATTCTACTTGGTATTGAATGCGGATTGATTATTATATCTGGTGTTACGCCGAACTCATCAAAAGGCATATCTTCCTGAGGTACAATTAACCCAATAACTCCTTTCTGTCCATGTCTACTCGCTAATTTATCACCCAATTCCGGATACCTTGGTTGTCTTAATTTAACCCTAACAAGCGTTGTTCCTTCTTTTGTTGTAGTTATAATGACTTGGTCTACATAACCCATTTCTCCTTTCCTTATTTTCTCGCTTGTATCCTTTAAGGTCTTTAACCCGCCGCCAAGTCCACGAATAACCCCCGCGCCTGCAGGACTTACTCGGCCTACAACAACTTCATCCTCCTTTATTTCTACTTCTGGCCAAGCAATACCATCTTCACTTATTTTATCATAGCTCTCTTGAGTTGTACCCGTTACACTTTCACCAGGTACTCTTATTTCATCTCTTCTAGTACCTATGTATCTTCTTTCCTCAACTTCATACAGCCGAAATAGATAACTTCTCATAAATCCTCGTTCAATAGATGCTTTGTTAATCACTACCGCGTCTTCGATATTAGACCCCTCATATGACAAAAGAGCAACTATAGCATTCTGACCATAACCTCTTTCATTTATGCCTACAATATCTGCTATTTTTGTTGATACCAGCGGCTTTTGTGGATACTGTAAGATATATGTTGATGTCTCTGGACGAACACGGTAATTTAGACGCGGGATGCTTAAAGCCTGTTTTGCCATAGAAGTCTCATGAGTAACTTTCGGCGACTGATCGTGATCTGCAAAGGGGATTATACCCGCTCCGATTCCTAAGATTGTTGCTGGAGATATTTCTAGATGCGTATGTTCTGGGGTTAGATCTTTTTCGTAGACTGCAATATATGCATCTTCTTCCTCTTCTGCATCAAGAAATTCAACTATGCCGTTTTTAAGAAGATCCGAAAATCTCCATTTACCAGTAGCCAGTTTTCTAAGATGTTCCTTTTTTAACTTAGGTTTACCATTTTCTACTATTATTAGAGGCCTTATTATTCTACCGCCATCCGCGTTTATGTGCACCTCATTATACTTTTCCCAATACTTTATGGAAACTTGCCAGCTAATTTCACCTTTTCTCCTTAGCTCTCTGAATAATCTAGTAAGTTCCTTTGGATTTGGATGATGTCCAACATACATTCCATCAACATAGACATCAGCATCAGGCCAATGCATTTCTCCTTTCTTGATAGGCTCTAATTTAACACCCAATTGATTAAGAATCTTATTTATGAGGATATCTTTCTCATATGGCTTAAGATCTGTAGTAACTAATGCCATCATAGATAGATGTTTAGTAAGTCCGCATAATTCTCCTTCTGGTGTCTCATTCGGACAAATTCGCCCCCACTGTGTAGGATGAAGATCTCTCGCTTCTACTTTACCCCGTTTTGCCTCTGCAGAGGTTCTCGAGAGAATATTCTTAATACGCCTTAGGTGGCTTATCGTATCAATATAATTTAGGCGGCCAAGAATTTCGGTTACTCCCGTTACTCCAGTCGGCCATGCTCCTGTTGCAATAGCCTTCATCATTATGTCTTTTAATTTATCTAATCTTAGAACGCCTCTAACAGATGTGATTTCTCGATAAGTAGCAACCCAACTAGTCATTTTTCTCTTCGTCTCACGTACAAATTGTCGCCAACTATAGGATAGCAATTCTTCCAAGAAATTTCCTATAGTCTTTATTCGTTTGTTCTTATAATGATCTCTATCTTCTGGTGTTATCTTCTCAAAATATGCAAGAATTACCCTCCTAGCCATCCTCGCTAGATAATATGTTTTCATAATCCAAGAATTCTTATCTCTTCCTAGGTGCGGCATTAAGTAAACATTAAGTCTTCTCTTAACTTCCTGAATTACTTGTTCTCGTCTCCTTTGAGTGATTGGTATTCGAAAATCTGACATATATTTCGCTAACTGGAATAGTGCCTCATCCGGATCTCTTAGTGCTTCTGGCGGAATACCTTGAATGCTTAATTGAATAACTGTTGTTATGAGGTTTCCATATTTACTTTCGCCCCTAAATTCGTCTGGAGCTGCGAACATAACGAACTCTCTTATAGTAAGACCTAGAGCTCTAACTAGTAGAATAAGAGGTATTGGTTCTTTTACTCCTGCTCTAGTAAATTTTACATAAAGTTTTAAGTCATCACGCCCCATGTACATGTCTATTCTATTTCTATATGTTCCCGGTGAGACTAGCCAAGCCTGAATCTTATATTTTTTAGCTTCTGGTGATGCGCCTGAAAGCTCTTCTATTAATATTCGTCCTCTAACAGCTTCTTCACGTGGAACAACTACACGTTCTGATCCATTAATTATTAAATATCCACCAATATCCATTGGATCTTCGCCAATTTTGGCTAAGAGCTTAAGATCTCTTTGTAGGTTACGACCAAGATACGGATCATATTTAGAGCCTACTACAAGTGGCATTATCATTAATCTAATTCGTTCTTTTTTAATTAATTCGTCCACACGTCTGTTGCCTTCGTACCTCACATACTTTAATGCTACCCAAACATAAATGGGAATTCCATAGGTAATTCTCCTTATTCGGCACTCAAGTGGATCAATTTCGCTTAAGGGTGAACCATCATACTCAAAGGCTAGACTTGTCTTCCCAGGCTCAACATGAACTGTGGGCGTCTCCTTGGATTCATTAAGTGTTACACGAAAATCAAAGTAATAACCAACATCTGCATCGATTATTGGACTTTGCTCGATTACCCTTTTAATACCTTCTTCTATAAACTCATCATAGCTACTGATATGATGATCTGTAAGCCCAAATTCTTTATACATCTTGTTTATTATTATCCACTTGTCGTAGTTTATTGTATATCTGCTAGTTGGATCCTTTAAGTTGGTATTTTTTTCCATTATAGGTTCACCAGAATAAGATTCACGTGTCTTTTTTAAATATAAATGATTATATTATTAAATATCCTAGTTATTTTTTGCGTGGATGGAGTATAAAAAGGTTAGAGTTTTAACTTCAATAAAGATTAGGATATAGAATCAACATGTTTCTTTGTATACAGTTCGGAGTCGATCCCTAATTTAACTTTAGCTCGTCTTAGAGCCTCGAGGGCATGATTTAAATCTTTTTCTCTGACCCAAATTTCTAATATAATTTGATTTTGTTTGATTATTGCTGCTCGATCTACAGGTTTTCCGAATGCTTTTTTCATTCCTGATTGTATTCTATCAGCTCCTGCAATTCCTAAGAATCTTGTTTCCCTAACAATATGGTGTGGATATGGCCTAATTCGGAAGAAAAAGTTGCCCCTACCTAGTTTGCTAGTGAGATATCTGTTCGCGGTAACTCTTGCTGTCTCGAGAGCTCGATCAAGAAGCATTGCTTTCTGGAGTGATACCAAATAAGCCACACAGTCTAGTTCTGGTGTTTTTTTACCTATTTCGAATATCCTTAGCCTGGGTTGCGGTCTTGATTTAACGTATTCCTTCCTAGTATATGGTTTTTTTGGAGCTCTTTTGTAGCAGTATGCAGGTCTTTTTGTAGGCATGGTAATCCCTCTTTAAGCGAACTTCTTATTTTCACTAATGAGGTTTCATATTTAAGATATTTGTTTTTAGTAATATGGCATCAAAAAACCAGCATTAACTTTAATACCCCCATGCAAAACCTTTGACCTTTCTCTTAATTTTTAAGAACTCTCTAAATATATCTTTTGCATTACTATCGAGCAGATTTATTAATTTCCTGTTTATTAGCCTAGCATCTCTCTCTGGAATATCCACATATAAAATCATTTCTTCTCTGATATTTCTCCCGACCACACCCTTATCAATTGAAACTGCGACGTCCATACCAGCGATTGCCTCATCTACACTTTTGCCCTCACTTTGGATCTGTTTTATAGTTCCAATAATGGCACCATCTTCTCTCATGAGTCGTACTCCCGGCCGTATTTTTCCAGCAAGTACTCGTACGCCAACGATTGCTGGCTTGCTTTTCCTAAAGATATAACCTGTGAGAATTTGTATTTTCCCGGGATATGTTATAGATTCTAGTAATTTCTGCCTCCTTTCCGCCTCATATTCCATGAGATAATCCTCTAATGCTTCGAAAACCTCGAATATTAAATTGC
Source organism: Thermoproteota archaeon (assembly GCA_021163045.1). Lineage (GTDB taxonomy): Archaea > Asgardarchaeota > Njordarchaeia > Njordarchaeales > Njordarchaeaceae > Njordarchaeum > Njordarchaeum guaymasense. The sequence goes on from JAGGXM010000140.1 coordinate 7,491, forward strand.
TTCTAATTACTTTTATTTTCTCTTTTTGAATTATCTCCTGCGCTTCTGATGAGATATCAACGTTAAACGCGATAATTAATGCGTATTTAGGTGCATGTTCCTTTACTATTGATGCATGAATTGCATCTTCCTTAGCGACAGACCCAACATCAGCTATTGCTATAGGGATCCCTAAGTCTTGTAATTTTCTTAATATTGCTTCAATAGAACCCAATGTATCTGCCTTAAGTATAACTCCATTTTTATCGGTTCTGAAAATTAATGATTCTAGTTCATCTAAAACTTGTTTCTCTTTTTCTTTTATTTCGATCTGTACTTCATCATCACTCTTTCCCCGCACAGATATCCCATATACTGGGGATCCTGCTAAGGCATCTTCTAATCCAGGTGCAACGACTCTAACACCTGCTGCAGCTATAATTTTCTCAGTATTCTCAAATTTATCTCGTGGGTCTCTTATCTCATCAAGCGGCTTTGGTATTAATAATGCTCGAATTTTTGACACAATGATGCCTTTACGACCCCCGAGGACGATATAATCTCCAGTGCTTAATATTCCATCGTAAAGTATGACATCAATTGTCGTTCCTACGCCAATCATCCTTCTAACTTCAAGCACGCTTCCTCGCGCATCTCCTAATGTGAGTTTTAATCTATCGCCCATAAATCTTTGTGTTAATCCGACCAGCACGAAGAAAAGATCTGAAATTCCTTCTCCCGTTACCGCACTTGTTGGTACTATTGCTATTGTCTTTCTAAAATCCTTTACTCGATCATACCGATCACTCTCAAACCCGATCTGATTGAGTGCAATTATTATATTGTCTATTGCAATATCTAGCTCTCTTTGAACCGAAGGCAATTGTTTCTGGAAGGATGTTAAGAAGGTTTCTCCCGGATATGATCGCCATCCAGGGATCCGATCTATTTTATTAGCAACAACAATAAAAGGCGTTTTAGTATTTTTAAGAAGTTCGATACTCTCATATGTTTGAGGCTGAAAGCCAGATCGTACATCCACAACAAGTAGAGCAATATCCGCAACCGAAGATCCTCGCTTTCTCAGATTTGTGAATGCTTCATGTCCGGGGGTATCTATGAATAATAGCCCTGGGATTTTTAATTTCTTCATATCAATACGAAATAATCCAGCATCTTCTAATTGCTTGATAACATTATAGATTGCTTTTATTGGAAAAAAACTAGCCCCAATATGCTGAGTCATACCCCCAACTTCATGTTGTTGTACAAAGGTTCCTCGAACTTTGTCCAAAAGGGTCGTCTTACCATGATCTACATGACCTAAAACGACAACGATGGGAGATCTAAGGTTGCCATTCTGTGCCATTTTTCAAACACCTTTGCAATTTCTCTTTTTATCTGGTATTACTTGAAGATTATAAAAGGGATATTTTTTGTACCTAATTAAATTCCAATTTTTCTGCCTTCTTAGAGTCTATACCAACGAGAATTGTCATCTTACGTACAAAGATTCCATTCTCAAAAACGCCAGGGATCGAATTTAGGATAACTTCTGTATTTTTATCTAGTTCTTTCATACGCATGTACAAGTCGATTATAAAGTTGCCGTTATCTGATATTACTGGCCATAATTTACCTGTACCTTCTCGTATCTTTGGGTTCCCTCCTAATTTTTTTAGCCTAAGAATAACGTATTCAAGGGCGATAGGAAAAACCTCTATTGGTACTGGGACCTCCTTATTCATTTTACTTTCGTCCACTATTATAATCAATTTTTTGGCCGCATAATCCATTAATTTCTCCTGTAGTAATGCGCCCCCAAGCCCCTTTATGATGAGATTTTTATCCATCAGAATAGAATCTGCGCCGTCAATGGCAATATCGGGCTCTGGATATTCCCAGAGACTTGCTAGTTTGATACCGTTTTTAAGGAGAAGCCTCCTTGTTTCGAAGGAGGTAGGCAGTCCTACTATGTCCCTTATTTTTCCCTCTCGATACATTTTTCCAAGGAAATCTATGAAGTATCGAACAGTTGATCCACTTCCAACACCAATGATCATGCCATCTTCAATGAAGCTTAAAGCTTCTCTCGCCACTGCCATTTTTTTATACTCTATATCCGTCGTCATAGTAAATCACTAAAGTAGAATTATTATGTTAAACACGGTTAATTTTGAAATTAATTGTTTATGTTGGTGAACAAAAAATGAGCGATACCCCTCGAGTTATTCAAGCCGACTATCTTGGTAGCTGGAATATCGGCGCTTTTGGCATTGCGACGGACAAATTTGCACTCCTTGGCTTTGGATTCCGAGCATCTGTGCTTGAAAATATTAAAAATGTACTTAGAGTCCCTGTAATTACGACTTCAATTATGCAAGAACCAATTGTAGGAATTCTTGTTGCTGCTAATTCAAATGGCCTACTTATTCCAAAGCAAACCGACGAAAATGAAGTTAATAAATTACGGGAATCATTAGCTGATAGTTCCATTTTAGTCGAAAGGATAGTATTTAAGAATTTTGAAAATGCCCTCGGAAATCTGCTCCTTGTTAATGACAAGGGTTGTTTAATTCATGAAAGTCTTATTAAGAACAATAAGAGAGAAATTGAAACCATAGAAGATGTATTGAATGTTGAGGTCGTGGGAATAAACTCGAAATTTCTGATTATGGGAACCCTAGCAGGTGTTAATAATATTGGTGCTCTCGTTCATCCTCTTTTATCAGAGGGCGAAATTGATGTTATTAAAAACGTGCTAAAAGTTAGAGTCGAAAAGGGTACAATTAATCGAGGAACTCCATATATCCGAAGCGGAGTTATCGTAAATTCTTATGGGCTCGTTATAGGAGCCAGATCTACAGGTATCGAAGTACATAGAGCATACGATATCTTCCTAAGGGAATCTTAAATATAGTTATAATTGATGGCTCCGTCGGGCTACATTTCTTCATCTTTCAGCAACGCCAGGTTTCTTCATCGCCAATTTTATCATATTCGCATTTCCTTCATACTAAAGTTATGAAGGAATAATTTAGTGCATAAAGGCCCTAAATGTCATTTAGGGCAAGACTCCTTGGCCTATTCGTATTAAAGCTTCTATTTCTTTAATCTAGTAGACTTCATTATTCTGATGTTTATTCTTTGATACAATCCCCAGAGTACCTAGTTAAGTGGGTCACTATCTTTATATAGTGTATTCGACTTTTAAGTTTAATATCCCTTGTATCAATTCTACATACCTTAGAGCGCTCCCATTCTGGATGGAATCATAATGGCTTTTCTCAATTGATTTTGTAAACGTTATATTAATAAACTATTACTTTATTAGTGGTACATCATATGCTTGTGTAGACTGGAATGTGTTTAGCACACCGAGGAAGCAAAATGAAGAAAACACTATACAAGGTAGGAATCGTTTCCAACGAGATCCCAAAGATATTATGGAAACAAACTTTTGACACCGGCTTCGAGACGGATGGAATTTATGAT
>JAGGXM010000078.1 GCA_021163045.1 Thermoproteota archaeon
AGCTTAAGGATTATTTAGAATTTAAGAAAAACGATAAGAAAATTGAGTTAAAAGAAGGAGAAGATTATGTAAAGGACGAAATAAAACTTAAGATCTTGAACGAATTAAAAAATGCGAAATTAAGAAAAGGTAAATGGTTTGGCATTATACCATACATGCATATAACTTTCAATCCTAGCTATGTAGAGTTTTTTGGCGAATTAATCGATAATTATGGGACAAATAAAGTTTACTCTGCAATTAAAGAGTTAAGTGATGAGACTTCTGGCAATCTCAAGCTTAAAGAAAACGCTTTAAGGAGAGAATTTGAGAATAGAGAGGGGATGAGCAGAAAGAAAAAATTAACTCTATTGACTTTAGGTTTGCTCGGCGCAACAGCAGCGTTTGCCCTATTTAATTACTATTACATACCACTTCATAAGAAAAATCAGAGAATAGCTCAGTTAAAAAAACTTGGCTTAACTGATGAGCAGGCTTATAGCTTCGATTCTATATTCAGCAAGTATGCAGATGATAAACAATTCAGCTCCAGCTATAATCAAACAATATTAGATTTTGCTGGATATTACAAGATAAATCCGGAATTGGCAAAAAAGGTCTTTAATATCTATTCAGAATTCAACAATTCTATCAATTTCTTCTCCTTTGCAATAGATAAGGATAAAAGCTTGAGATTTGTTGAGAAGTATCCAGATTTAATTAAAGGTAAATATGAGATTCCAATGGAATTGCATGCAAAAAACTCAACCATATTCGATGAGTTATATAGAAATATATCTTTAGATCCAAACGTTAAGGATAAAAATGAGCTTATTTCGCTAGCCTCTCAACTATTTTTAGATTTGAATTATACTGGTAAAGTTAAGGTTTTAGATCCGAAAACGCACAAATATAGAGAAGAATTCCTTAAAAAGGAGACTATACAGGCATTTGGAAATTATTCGATCGCTATATATCAGAAATATTTGGCGCCGTATGAAGAGCTTGGAGATTATCATCGCGAGTTATACGGAAGAATCTATCTGTTAGATTTACCAAAACACGATAGGAACACTTTATTTTTACTTGGAAATGCAACACAGATAAATCCCGATATAGTTGATTTCAAGCCAGTTTTATTGAGAGATGTGGATAATAACACGTATATAGTGAAGAGTAATAATGTGCCGAGAGACATATGGATGATAACAGAATTCCTTAAAAACAGAAATGTTTTGACTCAGCCAGAAAAATACGAGTGGATAAATCGAATGATACAGCAACTCTCATGGGAAATATTTGACTGGAGAGATGGGCCAAATGGGCCATTGGGCCAGAGATTTGAAAACAAAACTTATAAGCCGACCGATAAAGAGGTCTGGAATGTAATCCTATCTTTCTACGATTACATGGATGAATTGCCAAACAAATTAAGGCAGGATAACATACCGATCGCCTTTCCATACTTTGACTCGAATTTACTCAGAAACTACATAAAGGACAAAAATAACAGAACGATCGCTCTCTTCAGATTGGCTGATTTGCCAATAGCAATGGTGGATAAAGAAACTGGAGAAAAAGTTATAGGACTCAAGGGAATGAAACTCTTCATAGATCAATTGCCAAAAGAGTATGAAGAAATAGTTAAGATTTACAACGGAGAAAGATGGGATTATAAAAATGGGTTTTACAGAATTGGATATGGAGCTTGGTTGCAGGATAGATTTATCCACGGACTTAAATATACCACAAGTCAATGGGCTGGGAAGTATTTAAGTAATATAGATTCTCCTTTAGGAAAAAGTTGGCAGGAAGATATTTTCTATGAAGCGACAAGAAAAAATGGGAGAGGTGTAAGTAATGTGATATTTAATGAATGGGATGCTGGAGAATTAGCGTTATTTATTTATTCTTATGAAAGAGGTACAGGAAAATGGAGAACAGAAGCAGAGTTAGATGCGTACGGTATACCTTTAGCTTATAAAGCTTTTGGAATACCATATGGAAGTCTTGGTGGAGAACCAGAAAAATTGTTTTATCCTGGTGGCCCTTTATATGGTACTGGTGGTGGAGAATGGACAATAACATTACCAGATAATGTTATTAACTCTATTAAGCAAAGAGTTTCGGGTAAAATAGTTGTTGGATATGGAAATATGGTAGGCTTATATTCCTGTGTAGATGGATTAGAAAGAGATGGTGTAGAAGGAGTAGTTGATGGAGTACGTACTAAAACGGATGGTAAAGTAGTTTATATATGGAAAAAAGATTAACGTATTCCTGGGTATGAGATGAATATTTCAGATATACATATATAGTTTCCATAAGGAGTTCCTTCATCCACACATTCTCCTGTTGGATAAATGTTTCCATATCCTCTATTACAACATTTATTTTCACCACAACCTTCTGAAGTAAATGTTGCACTGCAAACTCCACAATAACATTTCTGACCACTTGGGCAATCATCATCACTTTCACATTTTGGCCACCAGCAAGTATAGGTATATTGCGGTTTAGTAGTTTCTGGATTATCTTCTCCATATGGACTATCACATTTTCCTTTTACACCGTATCTAATTGGCAATCGTCGTTTGTTTGGCAGCAAACCTTTCTAGTTTCTGGATTTTTCACTCCTCTACATCTATCATCTACGCAATCTGTTGAATCGTCGCAATCGTTATCATGGTCATCAAAGCATTCCTGCCATGGACTTCCATCTTCATCTATCTCGGTTGGAGAACCAAAGCATTTGTTTGTGTTTTGGTTCTGTTTTGAAGAAACGGCATTTTTGCATCTCAGTTAAGCTCAATTTTTCAACGTTTAATTTTAAGTTGGATGAGGGAACACCTTTCTGAGAAAAAATTACCTGAGGATTAAAAGGCTAGGCATAGATCTAAGAGGATTGAATACCGTCAAGTTTGTGAAGGGCGAATCGTTTCCTCACAGATTCGTTAAGTTTCTAATTTGTCACGTCTTATTTAAACAGGACCACCGCTTCAAGACCGAACAACACATTAATAATGCAATATGCGACGTAATAGATCTCGACAATTTCGTAATCTATGAGGTTGAGACGAATTCAAATCCAAGCACACTGAAGAGAAAACTCGAAGACTTCTATCACCCATTCATAGAAGACATAATCATAGTAAGTTTAAAGAATCTGAAAATTAAATGGGGAACTCTTTCTGAAATCCGTAAGCAAATAGAAAAATATTGTGGGCTGATCAGATGAGAGGCTACTGCCCTAAATGCAAAGAGTACAGAAGCGATAACGGTAAAGACGCTTGGTCTATAATATGGAAGAATGGAATAGCAATTTGTGAGAGATGTGGTTCAGTAATTGACATTTGGATGAATAAACGCAAAAAGGTCAGAACATTCAAAAATCAAGGAAATAGCGGCGAATAGCGACTAACGTTTTATCCTTTTCTTAAGGGGATTAGCAGAATGAACGAGAAAGTAATAACAGGTAGAAAGAAAGATAAAAGAGAAGAGTGAACAAGAATCTGCCTAAAAATCCAGAAATTAAGGCGCTTAGTAGTTTTCTCTCACTCGAAACGTGCCATTTTTCGAAGAATACGACCTCAACTTATTATTTTATAGCAGCTAGTTAATGCAGATAAAGAGACATAAAAGTGGACATGTAGGGATAGAAAGATATGGATTGCTTTACCCTTCAATTACAGGAACTTTCTTCTTCATCGTTTCATCTTCTTGCTCAGCTATTTGCAATGATACCTTCGTTTCATACTCTCTGAGCATATTGACCAGTGGATGCTTTAGATTAATCTTGTAGAGTTTTGCTCTACCTATCTTTCTTGAGACTATAACTATCTTGTACTCCTCCAATTCCGGGAAGTACTTGTAAAAGGTCTGCTTGCTCATCCCGA
>JAGGXM010000071.1 GCA_021163045.1 Thermoproteota archaeon
AAGGATCTATTATAAAGCTAAATCTATATGTAATGGACCCGATTCCCATATTCAAGTTAAATTTATAGAAATATTTGCTATTGTTTGATAAATACGTGGCTATGTATTCCTCTTGTTCCTTATGACTATAAATCGTATAGATTTTCTCGCCGCTTTCCTTATCCATGATATTAACTTTGCCCCAGATTCCCAAATAATAGTAAACTGATTTATGTAATTCTGATATTGCATTCAAAATAGATTCATTATATGCATCAGAGCATCGAGCCCTTATCTTAAAAAATGACGCCGAGGACTTTTCTATGATCTTCAGAGAATTAATATTAATATGAAAGTAATCTGTGAAATATGGTCTTATCGTAGCAGATAATTTAATTTTAAATTTTTTTAAATTCTTTAATATATTTCCAATTAATTACCGTTTTGATACTCTAATGTTATTTATCTTAACCATTTTCTAAAATTAATAAAATCCTTGGCGATATGCAATAATCACCAATGGTACTTTATGAACTAAGCTCCTGAACAATAATATTTCATAAAGAAAACAGAGGTAGCGTGATTAGGCATAACATCTTTGAGTATGTACTTCTTTAATAATTACAAAAAATAGGAAAAGTATAGAGAAAATTACTTTTTCTTGAGAATCATTATGATAGCTGCAATTACAAGAACCGCAGCAACACCTATTAAAAGGTAGGTCTGCCAACTGGAGGTAAGTCCACCACCAGTAACTGTGTATGAATATTCTTCTGATTCTGCCCAGTTACCCAAGCCATCACTTGCATAAATCTTGAAATGAACTGTTTTACCACTAGACATGCTTGGAATCTCTCCCTTGTATTTAGAAGTTGCTGAATAGTATGACATTGTTATATTAGTCCAAACGCCGTCTGAGCGATAGCTTAGAATTACTGTACCTACACCATTCGGATCCCAGACTCGTGCATATACTGTTACATTATCGTTACTTGTAGGTTCTAATGGTGAAAAAACTACTTCGGTGATTGCTGGTGGCAATGTGCTTGGGATTATATCATAGGAAGTTTCATCGCTTTCCTTCCAATTACCTTTATTATCCTCGGCATAAATCTTAAACTTACCAGAAGATAACCCAGAAATCGCAGGAACTTGACCAACGAATTTACCCAGACTTGAGTTATATGACATTGTCGTATTGACCCATGTTCCGTTGTAGTAACTCAGAATTACCGAATTAACTCCACTCGGATCCTTCACCTTTGCAGAAACAGTCACTGGATCTATATCACTTGGTTGAGTGGGTTCATACATGATCTCGGATATCTCCGGTCCCCAGAAGTCCGCAGGAGTCATTAATGGGTAACGATCAATAAAATTATGTGAGGCATTACTTGATTGATAAGGAGTATCGCCGATTCCATCTAGATCCGAATCTGAGCCATTATATTTATCCCAGTAGTTTCCAACTGTACCATTATCCAAATAGAGCGTGGGGGACGTCAAATAACTTACATCGTAGGTATTATTTATGAAATTGTTTTGATAACATGAAATGTTCCGATAATAGTTAATACTAATGCCATACAGATTGTTGGTAAAATTATTGCCGATTATAGTGGTATTATGACCCGGATCATCTATTCCTATTTTATTATTATCAAAGATATTTTTAGTGATCGTTAAATTATTCGTCCCTTCTATTTCCAAGCCAGTGCTCCATGGTATTGAAGAATATAAAAATCTGTTATTAGTTATAGTGTTATTAACAGAATCAAAAAACTTTAGGTTAAACCACTCATTATCTTCGAATACGTTATTCTGAATTGTAATATTATTGCAAGTCACGAGATACACTCCTAAATCGTTATCATAGATTTTGTTGTTGTAAATTATTGTGTTTTCCATATAATAGCCATAAAAGCCATATGCTGAGGATCCATGTATTATATTATCTGCGAAAATGGAATTACCCATCATTGTTTCAATACCCCACTCATTTGCGTAGAATTCGTTTCCAATAATTATTGCGGAATCAAACGCTGAATATAGCCCGATCTCATTATGATGAATTTTACTATTTTTAATTACGATATAGTTTGAGAAAACACTAAAGCCAGGATAGACGTAACCTATTTCGCTTGATTCAATTCTTATTTTTGAGCCATCAGCGCATTCGAAAATGTATTGTGTTGCTCCATCATTAGATGTAATTGTAGAAGAGATCATTGTAAGATTCCCATATACTGTAATATTATGTTCCCCTTTGACATCAACATCCATTTTTATGATTGAGTTCTTAAGTATTAGTGCTCCTGTATTCTTAACAGTAATGTTTGCATCGAGTACTATGGTCTCGCCTTCAACTACTGTAATATCGTTAATAATCCAGTCGCCTGAGGACGGAGGTGGAGTACCTATAATAGATGATACCTTATAATTAGAGCCAAAAAAATTTTTATGGCTATCGCTTACAGAGCCATCATAATCCGTTAAAATTAAAACTGAAAGGACTATGATGACGACAATATAGGTCAGAATTCTTTTGTTCATTACTCTCAACTCGATTTTGGACAGGAAATTTAGATGCCTTTCAGAGAAAGAACACCTGTATTATCTTGTTTTTATA
>JAGGXM010000129.1 GCA_021163045.1 Thermoproteota archaeon
ATTTAATCTAGAAATATTGGGTTGAGCCAGCATCTCTTTCCCTCATTGTTCTCGAGCTCGATCCTTATGTACCCTCTCGGTTTTCCTCCGAAAAATAAATCCTTCGATACATCAACCTCGCAGTAGGTTAGAGGTTTATTACCTTCAGCATCCAGCCTTTTACCTACCGTTGGAATTGTTACAAAGTTTATGAATCTAGCTCCATCACATTCTAATCGTATTCTTTCTTCCGAGACTTCCAGGTTTAGAACTTTTGGTCCGCTTGAGGAGTAGAATTCTCCTTTTCTAATGGCTTCCATGATATCTTCCTTCGTTAATTCTGGAGCCTTGACCATTATCCATCCACCAGCAACATCATAAGTGTAGTAGTGAACGTCGTCCACGGCGAAGCCGAAAACTCTGTGTCCTGCACTTAATACTCCATCCCAATGGACGGAGGAGAGTCCTCTACCTCCACCAATGTCTCCTTCGCAACCCCAATTAAATACCTCTATACCAATATAGTTTTTGAGTCTTATTAAATCGATAAGGTTCATTCCATACCAGTAAGGATGAGCGATTATTGCTTCACCGCCAGCTGATCGTATTTGATCAATTACGGATTGAGTGGACTTATCGTTTTTGAGCTTGAGATCCGCTGGAACATCTATGGCCACTATATGGTAGCTGATGCCATTGGTCATTTCTCCAACGCCGTACTCAACACCATTAATCAACAAGAAATCTGGAGTGGATAGGGAACTATAATCGAAAATTTTCCCATGTTCAGTTATAACCATGAAGTCATAACCATATTTTTTGTAGAGTTTTATTGCCTCACGTGGGGACAGCCTACCATCACTATTTGTGGTGTGAACATGAATTGCACCCTTATACCAATTTCCATCTTTCTTGAAGGGATTATTGAACAGCATTTCCAGCACCTCGAATTCCAAGATTTAAAAGAAAACCTTAACAACATATAAGATTTACGTAACAAAATTGTTTTAACTTCTCCTCTACAATTTATTTACAATTTAGGTAGATGGAGGCTGGAATTTTGATTTATTTCTTAGATGCTTTACTATAACAGCTATTGAAGCTATTGCTATCAATAAGAAGGAGAATAGGTAAATTCCTCGGAGAATATTATTTGCTGGATTTTCCATTTTAGCGGCGAATTTACCAATAAAGATTGGATTAGATACTACATATTTGCCATTAGTATCATTGGCTATTACCCGAAAGTATGATGGAACTTTAACATGAGGAATTAGAATATCTGAAGAGAATCTGGACGAGGTCCCACCGAAAATACTTTTTACAATCTTACCATTCGATATTATAGATATCGTATGAATGAAACTTTTTCCTTCAACAATCGACAAGTTTATCTGGAGATTAACTGTAACTTCATCTTCTTCAGAAGAGAGCATGATTGTTTGACCCATTAATGTTCCATTAACTGTGAACCCCAATCTAAAAACTGGTCTCCATGAACCATTTATGGGAATAGATTCAGAGAAATACACGCATCCTCTCTTAAGTCCTTCAATTATCCCCTTTTTTGTCGCGTTTGGACAATAAACAAAAGTTGTTCCCCATTGCCCAGCTTCTTCACTACCATGTGCATCGCTTCCTCCAATTATAATATAGTTTTTACCAGACATTAGAAGAGCGTCCCATTCTCCTCCAGGTCTGATGAAGCTCTCCATGTGACCATAATTAAAGCCCTCAAAGCCTCTGAGGCCTTTAAGAACATAAAGATCATTATAGGATGCACCGCTCCAATCTGGATGTGCAAAAAATGCAATTCCGCCAGCGTTATTAATTGCTGTAATCGCTTCCTGAATATTTTCACTTAGAAGCTCCACATCATCAGGAGTTAGGCCGTAACCTAATATATGCCATCTATAAGTCCATTCAAAACCCCATAGCACCGTGATGTCAGGATTGGATTCATCAACCTTTAAAACCGCATTATAGTAAGCAATCAGGGTTTTTCTATCAGTTTCAGCCGTAACATGATCTGTGATTATGATGAAGTCTAGACCGTTTTTTCTAGCTTGTTGCACGCGATCCTCCACTGTATTTGGAGCCCCATCACTAAAAATTGTATGCATATGCATGTCACCTTTTAACCATATTCCTTCGCTACTTAAATGAAGGTTATTAGAATCGGATGTTGCAAAATCTTTTATTGATATGAGAAAAAGCAGTGAAATAAGAAGAACCATTAACAGTTTTCTGCCCATTTTTACTCGCTTAATAAATCAACCCCGTTAGTTATATTTGTTTTTCCATCATAAAATAGCGGATCACTTATTCTTTCCGGATCTCTCTTAAAATTGTGGGTAATTCATTAACTGATGGCAATATAATTTCAATTTCAGCTCTAAGAAAACTTTGTAGGAGCTCGTCCTTGAAGTTGGATTGAGAATATACTCCCGCAAAAATGAAATCATAATTTCTCTTTCTAGCATTTTCAACTGTTGCAAAATCTTCCATGGAATCACCGATATATAAGGGTAGATTGCATTCCTTCAATCCTTCAACTGCCTTAATTAACGAAAATGGATTTGGCTTCATTAAAACGCTCTGTCTAACAAGATTAGCAGAGATCTTCCCTTCACTCTTTAATTTTTCTTCTTCTCTCTCTACATCGTCCAGGAAGATCATGGCATTCCGTTTAAAATAATTTAATAGATCTCCTAGAATGTACTTGGCGGGTATAAATCTGCTTCCGGAAGCTATTCCGAAATTCGCTTTACCAAGGAGACCCACCAGTTGATCAAGCGTTTCATGTTTTATTATGATTCGTTCATTCTCGATTAATCCGCGTCCTTTATAGAATAGAGGGGGAGACCCGAAGATCTTTTTTGTCAATTCTGGACCGCAAAATATTTCCTCATAGACTGTTGGAATTATGCTTTCCCCATACTTTGGAGGATAATACAGAATGAGCTTTAGTTTTTTATATAGTTCTCTAGCAGATTTGTCGATTGAATTCATTAGCATTTTATCGGCCAATAATATGCCGGATTCATCCATCTTCTCTGCGAAAACTTTTAAATTTTCAAGGATTTCTTTAATGTGATTTTTACTCACCATTTTATGTAGGTCGTATTTGCTCATGCTATTCTTAATTAGCAGAAATTTTTCGAGAGGATTTTTTGCGAGATCTTTTTTTTTATGGCTTTTTGAAGAAAACTTCGGTATTCTTTTGGTAAATTAAATATTATAAACATTAGGATGGCATAGCATATGTCCCAATCGCTATTGAATCCCCCGCTTCTCTTAAATAAAAATACTATTTCGTCTGGAATTAAATTATTTGGGAAGGAAGAATTTGTAAATCCATCAAGCACGTATTCAACTGTTTTTAGGATAGTTTTGTCATAGGAGTCTTTAGTATCTTTCAGTACCCCATCACATTC
>JAGGXM010000173.1 GCA_021163045.1 Thermoproteota archaeon
ATAGGATTATTTTAAGAATATACAGTGATTCTATTAGCGTTTTATCCTCGTTTTTTCCTAAGTGCCTCAATTTTTCCTCAACTAACTTGAGCGCTTTTTTGTATTTCCCAGTTTTTAAGTAAATAATGGCGAGATTATTGACTGCTACTATGTTATCTGGTTCTCTTGTAAGTATCATCTCATACAGACTTTCGGCTTTTTCATAATCATATAAGAGAAAGCTCAGAAAACCCTCTAAAAGGGCCTCCTTGCTATCTATTGCATTGCTTTGCATCTCGTTCATAGGTTTCCCTCCGATTACTTTAGTTATTTCCGCGTATTAGATTCCTAGTAATTTAGCTCGTAATGCCTAGCATTAATTTTAGTAACCTTACATTCTCATATTAAGGACATACTGTCTTTTATAGATAATCAAAAATAGATAAAAGTAATATAGAGTTTTAGTATTTTATTTTCCGAAAATTTTGGAAACAGGGGCATTAGAAGTGATTACAATGAGAAAAATTAAGTACTTTGCCAGCGAATTATCACCAAAAATGGATGGAATGCGCGTAAGAGTAGCTGGATGGGCAACAAGAATAAGAGATCTTGGAAATATAGTATTTATTCGCGTTAGAGACAGAGAAGGCGAATTCCAGATTATATGTAAAAAGGGCGAAGTAGATGATTCTCTCCTAAAACTTGCAAAAAAGATTACACCAGCATCGGCAATAATAGCTGAGGGTATTTTACGAATAGCAAAGAACAAGGAAGGTTTTGAAATAGTTCCCGAAAAATTATATGGAAACATTGCCGATTCTCCGCTACCTATTGATATATTTCAGGAAACTACTGAATTAGATAAGCGCATTGACTATCGAACTCTCGATTTACGAATTCTAAAACATAATGCTATATTCAGGATTAAGTCCATTATTGCTAACGCATTCCGTGAATACTTACTAAAAAATGGTTTTGTAGAGATCCATACACCAGCGATTGGTTTATATGTTGCCGAGGGTGGCGCTAATGTTTTTGAGGTTAAATATTTCGATAAAAAAGCGTATCTAAGACAAAGTCCACAAATCTATAAGCAATTGATGACAGGAGCTCTTGAGAAAGTTTTTGAAGTAGGACCGGCATTTCGAGCTGAACCATCATATACAATTAGACATCTAACAGAATTCATATCTCTAGATGTTGAAATGGCTTGGATTCGAGATATCGAAGATCTTCTTGATCTCTTAGAAGATATTTTAATACATATCTTCAAGAGACTAGACGAATCTGGTAGAAAGTTCTTTAATATATTAGGAGTTGAACCCCCTAAAATTCCGAAAAAACCATTCCCAGTTATGAGCTATAGAGAAGCTCTTATGATACTAAATAATGAGGGGGTACGTCTAGAAGGTAAGGATATTCCTCAGACCGGTGAAAAGGTGTTATGGAAGTTTGCAAAAGAAAATTATGATAGCGATTTTCTTTTTATAACCGATTATCCTTGGGAGATACGACCATTTTATGCAATGAAATACGAAAAAATTGATAATAGGTTAGAATATACTCCTACGAAGAGTATGGATCTTCTCTATCGAGGCATGGAGATAGTTACTGGAGGTCAGCGTGAGCATAGGTATGACGTCCTTAAGAGACAGATTATAGAAAAAGGGTTAAGACCAGAGGCTTTTGGATATTACTTAGACATGTTCCGTTTTGGAATGCCTCCTCATGGCGGCTTTGCTATTGGACTAGACCGATTGACAATGATGATCTTAAACTTATCAAATCTAAGAGAAGCAGTTCTATACCCCAGGGATCCAAATAGATTAGAACCCTAAATAAACATTTTTATTAATAAAAGATTTCTCACATACAAGGTTATTATGGTGATCTAATTGTTCTTCCTGACAAGAGCTAAAATAACTGTACCTGTAGAACCAAAATACTTGGATCCCTCAAAGGATCTTAACAATGTAGTACTAGACATCCTAAGAAAGACATTTGAAGGAACCGTAGTTGAAAATATAGGCTTAGTCATAGCAGTATTAGAGAGTAAAATTGGCGAAATTGGTAGAATTACTATGAAGAAACCAGTAGTTTATTTTGATGCTGAAACCGAACTACTAATTTTCAAGCCAATACGAGATGAAATCGTAGAGGGAGAGATTCTTGATGTATCTCAGACTGCAGTATATGTTAACTTGGGCTGTTTGGATGCCTTCTGTCCGTTAAACCAATTGTCCACAGAACGGTTTAGATTCAACGCACGAGAAAAAAAACTTAGAGGCGTGAGATCTAAGGTCCAAATTTCGAAAGGAGACTGGCTAAGGGGTCGTATCATTAGATTTGAATATAGGGTTCCTGTGGAACTTCAACCTATTAGAAGAGGAACCGAGTTCCTTCCTTCACAGGAAGTTAGACCGAAATCAGAATTACGAATTATATTGCGTGGAAAAGATCGGGGACTAGGACTCTTGAAGGTATTAGTAGAAACCGAAAAAGAAGTCTTGAAATTAGTAGAATAGTTTATTTTTAGCGGGATTAGAATGCTCAAGAAATTCTTGGCAGATCTAATAGAGCTCCTCGATTTTTTTAATTCAAAAGTTGATTTAATGTATAATCTAGTCGAGTTCTATCCAAATTATACTCAATTTTTAGATGTTATTAATAATTTTATTTATGACTCTGTAGCTACGAAATCACAGAATCCTCTTATATTAGCAAAATGTTCGAATATTTTTTCTGTAAAAGAAGAATATAAACTTGCAGAATTATCTGCTAAAAGAGCAATAGAATCAATAACTAACGAAAAAAATTTATGGTTAAAAGCGAATGTACTTGCTATTGTAGCCCCTGTTGTGAATAACACAGATTCTAGTTATTGTTATAAATTATTAGAGCAAGCAGAAGCGATCATCGAGGAGATACCAGATAGATCTGATAAAGATGATAGTCTCAAAGCCCTTTTCTTATGTTATTTAAAAATTAATGATCTTGATAATGCATCTAGAATCCTAAGTAGTATACAAT
>JAGGXM010000036.1 GCA_021163045.1 Thermoproteota archaeon
CGTATAAAAATATTCATTTATCAATATAAATTAATATATACAATTAACGTTTTGCATATAATTTAAATTAGAATTAATAGGATTATTTACCGAAATTATGGGATTAGAAGGTAGTAATAAAACCTTGAATGCCATAAAAAGTCATTTAATTGAAGATATTATAACAGCGTGATTATAATGGTAAGTGAAAAAACAAAGCCAAGTAAGAAAAGCCTTGAAGTCTATCTAATAAAGAAGGAAAATCTACTTACATTAGTTTCCAAACTAGCTGACGAGTTCGAAATAATAGCTCCGGTTAGAACCAATGGTAGCGTACGGTTCGAAAAAATAACAGATATAAATCAAATAGAACTTGGTTATATTGGCCATACAAAACTTCCATTAAAGAAATTCTTTGAACCACCAAAAGAAGTTTTATTCACTTACACGATAAAAAACGATAGCGTCGAAATCAAAGACAATTTAGAGCAAATCGCGAAGGAAAAGAGAGTGATTCTAGGAGCTCATGCATGTGATATACACTCCCTTGAAATAATGGACAAGGTATTCCTTGGTGAATATCACGATCCATACTATGCTGCAAGACGTAACAATACAATAATTATTGGAGAAATTTGCAATGATACTGCCGAATATTGCTTCTGTTATTATACGAAGAGCGGTCCTAATGCGCAATCTGGTTTTGATCTCCTCCTAACAGACGTTAATGATGCATATTTCGTAGAAGTAGGTAGCGAGAAAGGTAAAGATCTCATCTCAAGATTCTCTGATTTATTTGAAAAGGCAGAGGTTAAGTATATTGATCTAAAGGACGAGAAAGTTCAAAAGTTGATCAAAAAAATGAGAGAAAAAGGACTTCCTGAGATGGATAAAGTCTACCAAGATATGGTGAATGCATTTTCGAAGGAGATCTGGGAAGAGCTTTCCAAGATTTGTCTTGCTTGTGGAAAGTGTAATTATACTTGTCCAACGTGCTATTGCTTTGATATAAATGATGAAATAGACCCAGAACGGACATCAGGTTCAAGAGTTAGAACATGGTCATCATGTCACTTTCTAGTATTTACAAGAGTAACATCGGGCGAAGTCTTCAGAAAAGATAGATCATCCAGAGTAAAACAGAGGATCTACCACAAATTAGTATATTCTGTTAACGAAATCGGTGAAATCTCTTGCGTAGGCTGTGGTAGATGCATAGACGTATGCCCAGCGGAAATTGATTTGAGAGAAATTGTAAAGAAAATTAAAGGAGGAGCATAATTATGAGTAAAAGTGTTAGTGAAAGTGTGAAAAATCCATATATACCGAATCTGGCTGAGATTATAAAAATTAAATCTGAAACACCAGATACTAGCACATTTAGGATAAAGATCAGTAATGGAAGTGAATTTAAGTTCCAACCGGGGCAGTTTATCGAACTTACAGTATTTGGCTATGGTGAAGCGCCAATTTCAATATCAGGTGGAACTACATCCAAGGATTCATTTGAAATTACTGTTAGAAAAATGGGGGAAGTTACCTCGGCATTATTTAGATTACAGGAAGGAAAAAAGGTAGGAATCAGAGGACCTTTTGGACATGGTTGGCCATTGGATGTAATGAAACGAAAGAATGTTTTACTAATTGGTGGCGGAATTGGATTAGCTCCATTAAGACCACTGATACAGGAAATTCTTAGAAATCGTAAAGATTTCGAGAGAGTAATCTTAATGTACGGAGCTAGAACACCAAAAGATATTCTCTTTAAAGACGAATTTCCATTGTGGTCGAAGAAAATGGAAGTTTATAGAACCGTTGATAAGGGAGAACCTGGCTGGGATGAAACCGTGGGTGTAGTAACAGTTCTATTTGATGAATTCGAAGTTTATCCCGAGGAAACAATTGCTGTTCAATGTGGACCACCAATAATGATGTACTTTGTAACTAAAAAGCTCAAAGAACTAGGCTTCCCCGATGAGAACATATATGTCTCCTTAGAGAGAAGAATGGAGTGTGGAATGGGGATCTGCGGTAGATGCTCTATTGGTGGAATATATGTTTGCAAGGATGGTCCTGTATTCTCGTATAGCACTATAAAAGGTTTATTAGAAAGAGCAATTTGAGGTGTATGGAAATGAATAAAAAAGTAAAGGTTGGATTTTTCAGTCTGGCATCCTGCGAGGGTTGTTATGTAGATATCCTAAATCTTGATGATAAGTTGTTAGATATTCTCAAATATGTTGAAATAGTCGAGAGTCGCATATTTGGAATCCCAAAAAGATCTGAGGAACTCGATGTGGCATTTATCGAGGGTGCAATTACATGTGAAGAGGAAATTGAAAGAGCTAAAGAAATAAGAAAGAGGAGTAAAATAGTTGTAGCTCTTGGCGATTGTGCTTGTTCTGGCGGTAAGTTTATGTTCAAGAATTTTGGATTTACTGGAGCGAAGATAAACCAGCCACCAGGAAAAGAAAACTTCATTACCGAGCCAATAGATAAATATATCAAAGTAGATTATTATCTTCCTGGTTGCCCTGCTAAAAGAGAAGAATTTGTTGAACTTGTTTATTCACTATTGGCAAACAGAAGATTTGCAGAGAAACCGCACAGCGTTTGTTCAGAGTGTATTCTTTATGAAAATGATTGCCTATTAGAGAAAGGAATTCCATGCCTTGGCCCGATTACTCAAGGTGGTTGCGGCGCTTTATGCCCAACAAATGGCCGGGGTTGTTTCGGCTGTAGAGGATTATATGAGGATGCGAATATTGACGGCCTTATTGAAGCTTTCAAAAAGCATAACATTCCCATTCCAGATTATTTATATGAGCTCAAAAAAAAATTAGTGGAGGCGGCAAAACATGAGTAAGAGAGAATTGAGTATAAATGAAATCGTAAGGATTGAAGGCCACTTAGATGTTTCTATTTATCTATCCGATGGACAAGTAAATCGAGTTCAAGCAAAAGCTATAGAAGGAACAAGGATTCTAGAGCGATTTTTAGTGGGTAGATCCTATTTGGAAGTCCCCGAAATGGCATCCAGAATGTGTGGTGTTTGTAGTGCAATTCATAAAGTCTCTAGTGTTCAGGCTGTTGAAAATGCACTTGGAATCGTATTACCTGAGAAACTTCAAAAACTTCGCGAGTTACTAGTAATTGGAGGTCATCTTCATAGCCATGTAATTCATATGTTCTTCTTCATATTACCCGACTACTATGGAAAAGATTCCGCTTTAGATTTATTACCTAGCGATCCTGAATTTGTAAAGAAACTAATTAAGATCCGAAAAATAATTAATGATATGCTAAAAATACTCGGAGGTTCCCTTGTTCACCCAATTACTCCAGTAGCTGGAGGATTTGCCAAGCCGATATATAAGAAAAATCTACAGAACGCGTTGAATATCCTTAAACTACTTAGAAAGGAAATAATGGATCCCGTCAGGTTTGAGTTAGCTATGGGAATACCAGAACTAGAAGTAAAGAATACATATGTCGCAGTAACTGACGGAAAAACAGTTCCATTACTACATGGGGATATCAGAGTCTTTCCCAGCGGAAAAACCTACAAACCAAATGAATATCAAAAGGTAATCAAACCACTTCGTGAGAAATACTCTACAGCACCACATTTCCTATTAGATAACAGAGAGACATATTATGTAGGTGCAATATCTAGATTGAACATAAATCATCCGTATCTTTCTGATGCTGCCAAAGAGCTATGTAAAGAATTCAATATATCCTTCCCTATGGATAATCCATTTGCAAATAATATAGCGCAGTTAATAGAGATAGTACACTATATGGATGTAGCAGAACAGCTTCTGAACGATTTAATTTCGGATCCACCAAAAGAAACACGTGTTGATTTCGAAATTAAAGCAGGCGAGGGTATTGCCGTAACAGAGGCTCCGAGAGGTATGCTTATTCATCACTATAAGTTCAATAGTGAAGGTTATGCTACTTGGGCTAACATAATTACCCCAACAGCTCAAAATCTTAAGAATATTGAAAAGACGGCTAAAGCATACACAGAAGCATTAGTAAATCTCGGAGTAGAAGCTTTATTGAAGTTCGAAATTGAGAAACTAGTACGAGCTTATGATCCCTGTCTATCTTGCTCAGCAAGATTCTATAAGGAAAATCCATAGAAAACAGAGGATAAGGTATTTTTCCTTTATTTTTTATGCTCATTTCTTTTAATATTCAAGCTCACTTTAGATCAGCTTTTATTTCCCCGTTAGGCAACATGTTGTCTGGATGTGGTATCCCTTTCGCTTCGAGTTTATATCTCATACATTCTTTATATTCTCCCATACAGTAATCTTCAATCCAATGCTTACTAAGTTTTCCTTCTTCTACAAATCGCCGTATTGGGCAAATTGAAAACCACTTGCAGACTTTTTTTTCTTTCATTTTAATCATCAATCAAAAATAACGCACTATACTTTTTGGCTTTTTTATAGGGATTAAGTGCCCAATTTAAAGTTAACTTTTTTATAGTTTTGATTTTGAATCACAAATCAAAATAAACTCTTGGAGGATGATCTCTTGAGAGCCCGAATTGATTGTATTCCTTGTTTAATAAGGCAAACTTTAGAAGTTACAAAACTTGCTACAAATGATAAAAATCTGCATGAATCAATATTACGAGATGTTATTAAAACAACCTTGAATTTGGATTGGCATCAATCTCAGTTGATACTAGCTTGTAGTATGTTTAAGGTGGTCTACGATAGAACAAAAGTAATAGATCCTTATGAAAATATAAAGCGTCAATGTAACGATATCGCCTTATCTCTATATCCAGAACTTCAGAGAATAGTACAGACATCAAAAGATCCACTTAACACGGCGATAAGACTAAGTATTGCAGGAAATATAATCGATTATGGCGTTGGAAGAGAATTTGATATCGAGAAAACTTTAGAACACGTTCTAAAATCAGATTTTGCAATAAATCATTATGAAAAATTCAAGGAAAAAATTCAAAACGCTGAGAAAATTCTTATCTTGGGCGATAATTCTGGTGAAATTGTGTTCGATAAACTATTAATTGAAGTACTTGGTAAAAAACAGGTAACATATATGGTGCGAGGTTATCCATTTCTTAATGATGCAACAATAAAGGATGCTAAATATGTAGGAATGAATGAGATTGCTGAAGTTGTAGAATTTAAAATATGCGATGAAGGAAATGGAATCGAATTAGAAGAGATGGATAATTTCTTCAGTAATTTTGATGTGATAATAAGTAAAGGTCAAGGAAATTTCGAACTGTTCAGCTCTAGAAAGAATATTTTCTTTATGTTCATGATAAAATGTAAGGTGATTTCAGAAATTCTAAATGCGCCAATAGACCTTCCAGTACTTCTATATACCGAAAATGAAGGTTTTATATAATGATTTTTTACAGAAAATGCGCAGAGAAAGCTCACGGTTAAAACCGTGAGATGAATCCGCGCAAAATTAAAAAAGGGAGTGGCTAGGCGAGAGATAGAGGAGAGGAAATTTATAAAGTCCTTTTTGTGTTTTCTATTGTGGTGTTGTCGGGAGAGGCGATGTGCTTAGGTTGGGAGTTTAAACCTAGGCCCGTTGATGACACCGTGGCCTCGAAGAGCACACTATGATAGAGGTAGCTCCCTCTGCCTCTTGAGAATCTATGATGATGCCTTTTGGGGAGACTATAACCCTGAGTCCAGCCTGTATGGGTTGGATAGGGGTAACGGGGTTTGGCCACCCCGTGGCATCGCCTTTTATCGGTGCCCAAAGAATTCCCAAAATTCATTGGGGGAGTAGGTCAACGTTAGGTATTAATTTTAGTAAGACAATTTTGTATTATAATGTTTTACAGTAATATTTTTATTACATTTTCTAAAAAAAATCTATGGGATGATTTTTGGTGATAGACTATGTCTATTGTAAGCGTTAGAGTAAGTGAGGAGATAAAAAAACGTATGAACAAGCTTAAACATATCAACTGGAGCGAAGTGATTAGAGAAGCGATATTAAAAGCTTTGAGAGAAGAAGAAGGAAGGAATCTTGCTAAGGCTGTACTTATTAATGAGAGAATCAGGAAGAAAGCACCTGAAAGGTGGGATAGTACTAAAGTTATAAGATCTTGGAGGAATCACCGCTATGGAAAGAGTAATCAGTGATGCTAGTGTAATTGTTAAATGGTTTATTGAAGAAGAAAATTCGGATAAAGCACTAAAATTACGTGATAAGTACATAAATGGGGAAATAATTATTGCTGCTCCACAATTGCTTCCCTTTGAAGTGCTAAATGCTCTTAAGTACAGTAATCTATTCAATAAAAAAGAACTTGAAGATGCTGCTACATCACTTTCCTGTTATGGAATTGAATTATATCCCTTGAAAAATGAGTTTGCAAGAAAATCAGTA
Organism: Thermoproteota archaeon; assembly: GCA_021163045.1. Classification (GTDB taxonomy): domain Archaea; phylum Asgardarchaeota; class Njordarchaeia; order Njordarchaeales; family Njordarchaeaceae; genus Njordarchaeum; species Njordarchaeum guaymasense. The sequence goes on from JAGGXM010000036.1 coordinate 6,385, forward strand.
GAAATAGCTTTAGAGAACAACATAACCATCTATGATTCATCGTATATCGCTCTAGCAATAATACTAAATTCGAAACTATATACTGCAGACGAAAAACTTATTGAGAAGCTAGATAAGAAGTATAAAAAATTCATAATCCATATAGCAGAGTTCAAGTAGCCAGCTAGGAAATAGAATATTTTGCCTTATCGATCGCAATAGAGTTATGCAAAGAAAGTGAATTGTAATAATCTCCGAGAGTATTTCTACAATAAGATCCTATTAATTAAATTTCCTGAAACCTTGGGCATATAAGAATACAACATATTAGGTCTGCCTTAAGCAAAGAAATTAACGTAATATATTATCTCTAGCGAAATCATTAGGAATAACTTATTATGATTCATCCTATGTTTACACAGCAAAGAAAATGAATTTGATAATGGTTTCCGAAGATAAAAGACTTAAGAAAGCAGTATCTAACATGATAAAAATTATCGGTTAGATAACTTATAAGTTTCAAGGGAAGATTGTTCCCATTTGTCCACGAAATGGGAAGTTATTAAATATACTAAGTTACATACTAGTCTTTCATTATGAAGTTGCGTTTATGTTATAGAAATTAGAATCCTAATTTTACATTTATTTTGCTCTGGATCTCTCTTAGCTCCTTAGCAGTTAGTAATTTAATGCCTCGTTTCTTAATCTGCTGAATTTCCTCCTCAGACAGCTTATAGCCAAAGTAAGATATTAGAATTCGTTCTTTTACTCTTTTATTGTATTCTTTAACGAACTTTTCAGTATTTTTAATTAGTTGTTTCACCTTGTAGAATCTCGCTTTTCCCCAAAAATGAACTTCGAATATATAGGCTTCATCGTTTTTTAGACCAATAGCATCAATTTCATAGTCGCTTCCCTTCAAGTTAAAAACTGTTTTAAAGGGAGGAATTTCTAATCTTTGGTCTAGCCAATCTTTAATTTCGATTCTAGTAGTCACAGCGCTAAATAGTTCCCTAACCAAAGCTTCGAATCCAAGACTAGAGATATAAATCGTGTCCCTTGAAATCTTCCCTAAACTTGGTATTTCTTGGCTTAGCAGCCATGCTTGGAATACTTTATCGCTTATTATGTATTCTGAAAATTTCCTCCCTTTCTTCACTTTCGCCAGCAAACCGTTCTCTTCTAATCTTTTTAAGTATGGTGTTGGGTCCTTATATAGCTTATTTTCAATCTCATAGAATCGTTTTATCCCTCGCGCTATCAAGTGGAGGATATACCTACTCTCTGCTGGTATTGCATCCATAAGAGCGGAAAAATAAATATCCAGATCTCCTCTAGATGCAATTAAATTAAACACAGCATCTCGTGGCGAAATTTTCTGAGCTATTATTAGTTCAATTATCTTTCTCGCGTAAAAGGGATTGCCTACAGCAACTTCAGCGATTTCACGTGCAATCTTTTCATCGAGATTATTCTTTAATGCTAACTCATAAATGTGTTCAAAACTCATCGGGCCGATAAATAATAACTTGAATTCGCGAAAAAGCGGTGCAAAATATTTCATAGTTATCCTTTTGACGAAACCAAGAGCAGATGAGGAGAGAATTATACTCTCGCCACCTCTTTTTCTACGGGCCTGGATTTGAGATCTAATATATTTTATAACATCATCTTGCCTTCTAAAAGGGGGATATCTCGCTAGAGTTTGTATTAAAGATGAAAATTCATCTATTATTATCACGTAATCATCTCGCTCAAAGAGTGTCTTTATGGCATATCTTGAATCCATAATGGGACGTTCGCTGATAAGAGCAAGAATGTCCTCTGGAGATAAAATATCGTAGCTGTCGATATATAGCGTTTTTTTCTCACTCTGAATAAGTTTCTCTTGGATTTTTTCTAATAGTGTCGTCTTACCAATACCTCTTAATCCATAGACAAAAATATTGGACTTCGTTCTTAGGTAGTTCAATATCGAATTAATTTCGGTCTCTCTATTTACGAAATAGTTATACATTTTTATAACCCTAAGGAGTATAGCCTATATAATATAAGCTTATAAGATAAAGGCTATAAATTCTTTATGAATCAATGAAAATAGGGAAAACATCCTTTAAAATAAGTAATTTGTAACATTAACTAAGAAGTATTTTATTTCTTAGACAGAATTTTGATTTCTGAAATAGTACATTAGTCTGTGTTACTTATACTATCTTCCTCTAACGCGTAGCATATAAT
>JAGGXM010000085.1 GCA_021163045.1 Thermoproteota archaeon
GGCTTTAGTATATGGCGATAAATTCGTATCAATAAATTCTCTAATTTTTTTCTTATTTCTGGGTTAAGAATATCGTAATTAGGATCACCAGGCTCAATTATTTCCCAAACTATTAACGAGTTATCTTCTTTAAATACAATTATATCAGGACGTATTCCTTTATATTCCTCTAAAATTTTCATTTTCTCTTTTTTAAGACCATGTTTTTCCAGCCACACTTGAAACAAATATACGATCATATCATGTCTTTTTTTAACTTTTCCCTCCTTCAGAAGAGATCCTATTCGAGATAAGGTATATTCTTCGGTCAGCATATCCATACTCCCACCAGAGCAAAATTTTAATATAAAAGCAACTCAAAAATGTGAAGCGTATCGAAAACTTTGAATGTTATAGTTTGTAAAACAAAATTAATATAAGTATGTTTTCTCTTTTATTATTAGCTAAGAGGATGATCATGTATGAGATTCGAAATTCCGAAAAAATTGGCTAGAATAGAGTTTGGCCTTTTCTCTCCCGACGAGATAAGACAAATGGCTGTAATCCGTGTAGATAAACCGGAACTATATGATAATGAAGGACGCGGCTTCCCAGGGGGTCCTCTTGATCCGCGATTAGGAGCCCCAGATAATCGAGAGAAATGCAGAACTTGTGGTATGCGTAAAAGGGAGAGAGATACTGGTTGTATGGGCCACTTTGGTTACATTGAATTAGCAAGACCAATTTATCATCCTGGTTATATTAAGTTAATAGAGAAAATTCTTAATGCTGTATGTGAAAATTGCGGTAGATTAACCTTACCAAAAAATGTCCGAGATGAATTTTGGGGCAAAATGAAAAAATTCATAGATAGATATGGTTTTCCTAATTCTAAGTTAGCTAGAATAGTTTTAAATGAAGCAGCAAAAGTTAAAGTCTGCCCGTACTGTAGTACTCCAAAACGGGGTAAATTCTTATTTATAAAAAAAGAGTATGCATTTGTTCTGAGGTCCCCAGTAACTCCTGAAGAGGCCGAGAAAATAGTTGAAGAAGAATCTAAGAAAAAATTAGAAGAACCAGAACCAATAGCGGGTAAAAAACCGATTATTGTAAAAGGAAAAAAGAATAAATATTTTATAATACGATATTTTGGACCTAGTACAATAAGATCTATTTTATCCCAAATTTATGATGATCTTGCAAGCGATGAAGAGAAGGAAGAAAGGAGAAAGGATCTTCTTCTTATGGGCTTTAATCCGAAACTTGCCAGACCGGAGTGGGCGGTTCTTACGGTTTTACCGGTTCCTCCAATAAATGTAAGACCACCAGTTATTACTGCAGATGGAAAGAGATCTGAGGATCATCTTACAATAACCTTACGAGATATTATTAGAATTAATGAACAACTTAAAAATAAGATGCGTGGCGGGCCATCTCCGGTCATCGATATGCTTTGGCAGAAATTACAAAAATTAGTCGAGGCGTTATATGGTCTCCATAAGGTTGGAGAAATTAAAATAGATAATCTTACGGTAAAGGGAATAATTCATCGATTATCTGGAAAAGAGGGTAGATTTAGACATAACCTCAGTGGAAAACGCGTTGATTATTCAGGTAGAGCAGTAATTTCTCCAGATCCGTACTTAAGTATCGATGAAATAGGAATACCTGAAAAAATGGCACGAGTTCTTACAGTACCAGAAGTAGTTAATGAGCATAATATTGAAGAAATTAAAATGTATGTACGACGTGGTTCTGATGAATATCCTGGTGCAGTTCTTATAAAAAAGAAAGCAGGTCCGGACCAATATAGGCCTATACTTCTTGAGATCTTCAAGAGTAAGCAAGATCGTGAAACACAGGCGAATTCTCTCAGACCTGGAGATATCGTTGAGAGACACGTAATAGATGGCGATGTTATAGTATTCAACCGCCAACCCACGTTACATAGGATCTCTATGATGGCTCATTACGCTAGAGTACTTCCCTATAATACGTTAAGGCTACATGTGATGACATGTCCGCCATATAATGCAGACTTTGACGGCGATGAGATGAATATTCATCTTCCAAGATCCCAAGAAACTCGTGTGGAAACTGCATTAATTATGGGTGTAAAGAGGCATATTATTTCTCCTAGGTATGGTGGACCTATAATTGGTCCAAAACAAGATTATATTACTGGAGCATATCTCCTAACGAGAGATGATACATATCTATCAAAGGATGAAGCCATGAGAGTACTCTTATATGCTGGAAAAGAGGATCTGCCGCCGCCAGATAAGGAAGTTAATGGCGAAAAATACTGGTCAGGTAAAAAGATATTCTCTTCTCTAATCCCAAAAAGTATTTTCTATGAACGTGAAATCAAAAGCCGACTTTGTGGTAAAAAAGGAAAAAAATGCAAACTAAAAATCTGGGATGGGGAGATCTTAGAAGGTATTGTTGACAAAAACACTATTGGTGCGGAAAAACCGAAAAATCTTGTTCAGAAAATAATTGAGAGCTGGGGATACGACGCGGGAAAGAAATTTTTGAATGCCATGTCCTCTGCGATAATAAGATATCTAACGGATAGAGGCTTCAGTTTAACTCTTTGGGATATACGTATTTCTGAAGACGTAAGAAAGAAAATTGATAAAATAATCGAAGATTACTTGGTTAAGGCCATGGAACTCGTAAAACAGTACAAGGAAGGAAAATTAGAACCTATAGCAGGAAAAACAGTTGAGGAGACCTTTGAGGACAAGATTGTTAGTATCCTAGATGAGGCTAGGAATAAAGCAGGAGACGCATTACTAGAATATATGAATCCAAAAAGTCAGTTTCTCGCAATGACGTTAACTGGCGCACGAGGAGATGAGACAAATATTCAGCAAGTTATTGCTGCTATTGGACAGCCTGTGGTTCGAGGTAAAAGGCTTAAAAGAGGATATGATCGAAGAGTTCTTCCGCACTTTAAAGTTGGTGATATGGGACCTCTCGCCGGCGGCTTTGTAAGAAATAGTTTTTCGTCAGGGATGTCTCCAATAGAATACTTTTTCCATAACACTGGTGGAAGAGATAGCCTTGTTGATACTGCAGTAAGAACTGCAGATAGCGGGTACTTCTACAGGCGTCTTGTGAATGCACTGCAAGATAGTAGAATCGAATATGATGGTACTGCGCGTATGATGAACGGATATATCGTTCAGTTTAAATATGGCGGAGATGGTGTACATCCTGGGAAGAGCTTTCATGGTAAAGTTGGAGATTATGAAACCTACTTCTATGAAATAATAAGTAGACGGCCCAATAAGAGCAAAGATCAGAAAAAATGGCCAAAATATTATGATAAAGGAATAAAATTACTTGAAGATATGGCTTCCTACGCGATCGCAATGGATGTAAAAGATTTACTTAAAGAGATGATGAAGAAAGGATATGTCTTGACAGAGGATGAGATGACCGAGTTCCTCAAGAAAATACTTGATAAATATTTAAGGGCTCAAACCGATCCTGGTGAGGCTGTAGGTACTGTTGCAGCACAATCGATAAGTGAACCGGCAACGCAATTAACTCTCAGAACATTTCATTGGGCTGGGGTTGCCGCCTTTAGTATAACAACGGGTCTACCACGAATCAAGGAGATATTTGATGCTGTCGAGAAACCGAGCACACCATTAATAACAGTTTACTTGACAGATGATTGTAAGTTTGATCTTAAAAAAGCACGAGAGATTTATGAGAAAATAAAAGCGATAACGATCTTTGATATAATTAAAAAGGATGCTGGGATCACTTTTCAGCCACAATATGGACGACTAAAGATTGTTTTAGATAGAAATAGATTGGGGGCGAGGAAAGTTTCTCCTGAGGATGTTCTAAGCGAACTAGAAAAACTCAGTAAGGCGAGACTTGAAAGAGAGGGAAAATTAACAATTTATGTATATCCAACAGATGAAGCAGTTACTTTGGCTGACCTATATAAGAAAATTAAGGAAAAGGTTTTCAAGGGTATTCGTGGTTATGAACATACACAGATAAGAAAATCTGAACTTGGAGAATACTATATTGTTATAAGCAGCCCAGAGATATATCCACTCCTGTTTATTGATGGCGTTGATATTTCTAGATTGGAGACGAATAATATACATGCTTTTGCTAAAATTTTCGGTATAGAAGCCGCTAGAAGACTTATCGTTAAAGAAGCAAAGGATGTTTTGGATCAATACGGACTTGATGTGGATATGAGACATATGCTTTACGTAGCAGATGTGATGACCTTAAGAGGCGTTATTGACTCTATTGGAAGATATGGAATCTCTGGAAGAAAAACAAGTTTACTGGCAAGAGCCGCTTTTGAAGAAACAGGAAAGCATCTATTTGTTGCCGCTGCAGCAGGCATGATAGATCCCTTGGGCGGAGCTACTGAGAATGTTATTGTTGGGGGAATACCTCCTATTGGCACCGGGGCAGTAAAATTAGGTTTTATAAGTAAAACCAAAGGTTTAAAAAATTCGGAAGAAAATCCTTAAATCTTAATGTTAACTTTTTTAGGTAGAAAAAAGTCATGATTAAAAAGTAATTTATAAAATATAAAATTTAAAGCGCAAGGGGATCCAAAATGAGTACTAATACTATGCAAGAGAAGATAGCGGAAAACAAAAAGCTAAGAGAACAAATTGTCAAAGAGATCTCGGTTATTAAGCAGACAGGAAAACTAAAATATGGCATTAAAAATGCCATTAGACACATATGTAAAATATATAAAGAAGAGGAGGAAGAAGAAAAAAGAGCAAAAGTTATTATTGTAGCCCAGAATATACCTAAAGAAGAAGGCGCTAAATTAAGATATCTATGCGCACTAGGTAATATACCAATAGTAGAATTCCCGGGAGATGCTAAAGAGCTTGGGGAAGTCTGTGGACGACCACATATAGTTTCAGTCATAGTTGTATTAGCTGTTGGATCCAGTTCTATCATGAATTTAGGTAAGATACCTGGGCTCTGAAGTTAGAGGTGTGGTCTTAAATGCCAAAAAATGCGCAAAGAGGAATAAAGCTGGATGATCCAAGAAAAATTTTTATATTTACCGTATTCACAGCCTTAGCTGGATTTGCACCCTTGGACTATTATGAAACAGATACAAACATTACATTTCTTATAAGGCCTGTTGAAGCTAGAAAAATAATAGATTCTATAGTTAATATAACGAGAAATCTTTCATCGCAACTCAA
>JAGGXM010000010.1 GCA_021163045.1 Thermoproteota archaeon
ATTTAATTGAGGATAAAAAATATGTCGAATGATAAAATTAAAGACCTTCTTGGAACAGAGGTTCGTAAGGGCAATCCTTTTCGGGGCATATACGTAAATCCCAACCCACAGGAGCTTATTAAGTTAGCACTATCTAGAATGGATAAGCAGCTTCGGTCCCTTCCAACGAAGGGACTCTTACTCAGTAGGGTTAAAAAAAGAGCATTAAACAAACTCGATTTTCTAGAAGCTTTCTTTAAAAAATATTTATTAAGTATAATAAAAAAGATGCCCTATTTAGATACTATTCATCCTTTTTATAGATCCATCATAAATATTTGGTCTAGTGTAGATGATATAAAGATCGAGTTGGCCAAAATTTATGGAGCATATAAATTGATTCTGAGATTCATCGATAGGTACAAAGAAAAAATACGACACATAAGTCCGAGAGTGGACTATAGAGATACAAAAGGTCAAAAAAAGGCAATCAAAGAGATCCGAAAAATAGAAACCGAATGTTTCGGTCGAATATTCTCCGTTATTAAAAGCCTTAAAAAAGAGTTTAGGCATCTATCAGATATAGTTATAAAGATGAAAAAACTACCTGATTTGGATCCATCCTTGCCTGTCGTCGTCGTTGTTGGTCCACCAAATGCTGGTAAAAGTTCTTTCGTTAAGTTGGTTTCGAACGCCCGCGTAGAAATTGCGTCATATCCTTTTACTACAAAAAATATAACTTTTGGTCACCTTGAAAAGCAGGAAAACAAGCTCGTACTAAAGCGTGCTCAGATTGTAGATACTCCTGGTCTTTTCGATAAACCTCTCGAAGGAAGAAAAAAAGAAGAACTTTTGGCTTTAAATGCCATAAAATATTTAGCAAATGTTGTATTATTTCTCTTTGATGGATCTTCTATGGCAGTTATGTCCCCAGAGGAGCAATTGAATGTGCTTTCGGTTGTAATCTCTTTTTTTGGAAAAAATAGAGCAATAATTTTGGCAATAAACAAAGTAGATATTCCAAAGGAGGAAGCAATACAAAAAATTAAACTCGAACTAGATCGCAGATATAATACTAAACCTATTCTAATAAGTGTAAAGGAACAAAAAAACATAGATAAAATTATTGAGTTGATTTGGGCTGATCTTTCAAAATAGAGCGCTGAAGCATGCTTTCTCTACGATTTATAAGCAAAATTTTGACTTCTAAATATCTCTTTATATACTCCTCTCTTGCAAGCAACCAAATCACAGATGTCGGTATCCAAATACTAATTGCGCATAATAGTGCAAGCCTTATACTACCAAAAATGTCAGCGAAGATCCCTACCATAACAATGCTAATTCCCCGGCCCATGAGTTCAAATAGACCAATAAGCGCGTAAATAGATGCACGATTCTCTGGTGGAGTAACATCAGCAACAACTGAGTTTTTTATAGGACCATGCAAGGATGAGAAAAAGACTCCAATAAACCCAAAAATTATTGCTAAATCCAGGACTCTGTTAGCTGTAAGAGCTGATAATAGTTCACCAATAAGGATTGGTATTTCATTATCATGTATATTTAACCTAGGAAATATAGTAAGAGCTAAGTTAAGTAATAATGGAGCAATCACAAGAGCTAGAGAGATCGCCTTTATTCTTATTTCTGGTTTTTTCTTATATAGCTTGTCTAAATAGAATCCCATAGGAATTGTAACTATTCCTCCAAGATTTATTAGACCTAGAAGTAAAGTCGCAATTATTGTATTAGCACCCAATTCTCTTGAAACAAAATGCATTCCCCAAGTGGTATATGCGCCCCAGGGAATTGTGACCAACAATCCTTGGATAACCAGAATAATTCCCATTTTTTTACTTAGAAATTCGATTATGTCCTCTTTTTTAATTCTAAATGAATATTCTAGGCCACTATAGATAACATCTTGTAGCTCTACTTCTGCAGCACCTTTAGGGGGTTCGGATATGAAAATTACAAGCAAGGAAGAGATAAGGAGCGGAATAGCACCAAAGAGAAATGCGGATCTCCATCCTGAAAAATATCCCATAAAAAGGCCCAATGCAAAGCCAATGGCAGAACCAACGCTGCCAAAGAAACTCCAAGCTGAGAATATCTTAACCCGTTCCTCTGCTTTATATGTATCTGTAAAAATGCCGTAGATTGCTGGGGGCAAAGCACCTAATAGAAATGCTGTAGTTACTACAAGTATAAAAAGTGAAATCGCTGATGGCGCTTTTGATGTAAGTGCTGTTAAACATCCGCTTCCTATTAACGCAGAGAAGAGCAAGGGCTTTCTTCTTCTTATTAAATCTACGATATATCCCCAAAAAATTGTAGATAACCCTAGTACGAGATAGTATGAACCACTTATAATTCCCATGAAGCTATTCGAGACATTAAATTCATCCATAACTAGAGTATAATTTGGAACTAAAAGATATGTATTTGTTGATATTGACGCTGATATGAATATTGCCGAGATCAGTGTTAAACCTCGCCATTTTAGAATCTTTCTGAAGTCGGAAATTATCCTTCTCTTCTCCTTTAAAATTACTCTTTTGCTATCTTCTGATACCACAGTAAGCACCTGCAGACAATAGAACTTGCATAGTTAATGCCAATAAAGTAACTTTTTTTAATCCAATGCTATAGCGTAAAATTCAATTTTTAATTAAGTATCATTACGTTTCCGAGTAAAGGTTACTATCTATGTTATCATCTCTTTTTTAACAAAAAACTTGAAAATAGTATAAATACCTTTGCCAAAAAGATTCATAAGGGTCTTCTTATCTAGACTTATCCTTTTACTATCGAAATATTCCATGATCTGCGACCAAGTCCTTGCTTGTAATACTCGAGCAATAAATAATAATTCAGTATAATCGGATAAATTAGGCTTATCTGGATTTTCATCGATAAAGTACGATTTCACAAGTTCTTGTATAGCGTCAGAGGTCAATTCATAACTAAGGATACCTCTATGGTAGGCATCAACTCGCTTTGCCTGAATTTCAGTCAACCTAGGTGAATAGATATATGGCTCCTCAATTTTTTTCCAAATATGTCCTCCTTTTAGTAGTAACTGTGCGAGCATAGGATCCATATCATAATGCACATACCTCAACCAATCTACAAATCGTATTCGAAACTCCCGATAATACAACCTTAAATCAACTTCAAGTTTCTCGTTTAAAGGTCGAATCACTATTGTTGTATATTCTCCAGAAATCTTATTCCGCATTGGTGATACGTGTACCGGGACAAATTTATTCTTCAGCCAGAATCTTAATAGATCTCGATTTGCACCGAATCCAGCACCAATCCATGCGCATCCCGACTTTTTAGCATATTTTAATAATTCTTTTATTGCTAAACTTCCTAGACCATGTCTCATAACATCCGGATGTGTCGCAATCCTTACGATTCTGTAGCCCAAAAATGCAGGAAATCCTATTGTTCTAAAATGCTTCTCTATTGCAACAGGAATCAAATGCCCAGATGGCTCCGCCGCTTTGCTCTTATAGATCTCCCATATTAGATCTTTAGGTAAGCTTCCTTCCTGAGCTACTAGAATTGCGTTTACTATTTTTCCAGAGGGAAGCCTCAGTGCAAATGCTTTATAATGCGGAGCATCAGCCATAATCCCGAAATCTTTCGGTTCATTTCTATAATGCGCAAAAACATAGACGCCAACAAATTGTTTCAGATCTTTTTCATTCTGTCCTAGAATGATTTCATCGAGATCTAACTCTTCAAATTTTACCTCTTTCTTGTTTATATTCTCTAAATCCTCATTCGTGAGAGTTTCAGGTTTTGCATCTAAGAGAAATGTATCGAATAGCCAAGCTTCAATTGGATCATCGTATCCGTATCTTATTGGCTCTTTCATCTTTACTATTTTATAACGCAACCCCTCAATTTCATCTAATTTGGAGAGAAATCTTATCGAAAAGCCCCTTCCAGCGCCCTCATATCCATGTATTGTACCTGAAAATATCGTCATTGGAACATTGCTTATTAACTCATTTAGTAAGGGAACCGGTACCCCCGCCGCCTCATCTACAACAACTAGTTCTACTTTTTCTCTTTTTGCAATTTTAGGAGCAATAAATGGGGGAACATAAGCTATTACAAATCCTTTACCCCGAAGTTCAGGCGGATTTTCATAAAATTTAACTCTTACCCGTAATTTTTCTAAAGCCAACTTTGCAAATTCAAAAAGCGTATATGCATTGTATTCACGAGGTGCTGTTACTAGTATTGTATATTTGCCTAATGGTCCCCTTCCCGAGTTCCTCTCCGCTAATGCTCCAATAAATATTCCGACAATAGCACTCTTTCCGCGACCTCTATCTGCAGTTATTATTACTGACTTATGAATCCCTTTTTTCGGCGAAAATAATAGGTCCTCCAGTGCTTTTAAGGTCTTTATTTGGTCGCTTGTTTTAGCCAATCGATATATTTTCCTATGTAATATTGCTGCTTCCGGCCTCGTTAATTTTTTTAACTGTTTTTTTGCTCGGCTTATTTTTCTACTAGGATGTATTACTCTCATATTTTCCGGCTCTAGAATAATTATTCC
>JAGGXM010000063.1 GCA_021163045.1 Thermoproteota archaeon
ATTTTATTATAGAATAAATATACATTATTATATTTGATTTGGTGAAAAAACTAATCTAATGGAAAGACCATATGTGAGTGACTATTATGCCCGAGGAACGCATGACACCATTAATGGTTCAGTATTATAGAATTAAACGAAAGGTCCCAGATGCAATACTTTTCTTCCGAGTGGGTGATTTCTATGAAACATTTGGCAAAGATGCAATTATTGTTTCAAAAGAGCTCGGTATTGTTCTAACATCGAGAGACAAAGAGCGCGATAAAACCCCAATGGCTGGTGTTCCTCACCATAGCGCTGGTGGTTATATCGCAAGATTGGTAAGAAAAGGATACAAAGTTGCGATAGCAGAGCAATTAGAGGAACCTAGTCCGAGGAAAAAAATTGTAAAACGTGATATTGTTAGGATAATAACTCCTGGAACTGTAGTTGAGGAATTCCTACTAAACGATCGTTATAATAATTACCTTGCTAGTATTGTCAAAGGAAAAAAAGGCTTTGGTTTTGCTATATGTGATATTTCTACAGGAGAATTTATGGTGACTCAACTGGAAGGAGGCCAATCGCTTGATGATTTGATTTCAGAACTCTCAAGATTTCAACCTAGTGAATGTGTTATTCCAGAAAGCTTATCACAGAATTCAGGTGTTATAGATAGAATACAAGAGGAAATCAAACTCACATATACTCCGCTCCCAGATTATTATTTTGATCTTGAGTATGCTAGAGAAACTCTACTAGAGTTCTTTAATGTCACAAGCTTAGAGGGGTTCGGCTGTGAGAAAAAGCCATTAGCAATTTCGGCCGCTGGGGCAATTATAACATATCTCAAAGAGACTCAAAGAACCAAATTAGGAAATATAAAGCGAATAAGAACATATATTATCTCGAAGTATATGATCCTAGATGGGACAACAATCAGTACTCTCGAATTGTTGAAAAACTTCAGAGATGGATCAACGAGAGGTACGTTGCTAGAGGTTTTGGATAAGACCATGACAGCAATGGGAAGTCGTCTATTAAAGAAATGGATAATATTACCGTTGCAAGATATTAAAGAAATAAATAAAAGACTTGATGCTGTTGAAGAACTTTATAATAACTCATTTATGAGAAGAAGTCTAAGAGATCTCCTAAATCAAGTTTATGATATTGAAAGAATCGTTAGTAGATTAAATCTAGGACGGCTAAATCCAAAGGATCTTATCGCTTTAAAGGAATCTTTAAAGCGTGTTCCTAAAATCTCCGAAGAGCTTAAGAAAGTTAAGTCCGAACTGTTGATTGCAATCCGAGAGAAACTCGTAGGTTTACCTCATTTAGTTAATTTAATCGAAAAAGCTATAGTTGATGATCCTCCAGCAACGATACAAGAAGGGGGCATAATTAAAGATGGATACTACTCCGAATTGGACGAACTTCGTAGTATTTATAGAGATGGTAAACAATGGATCCTCTCCTTGGAAAAGAAAGAACGCAATAGAACGGGTATAAAATCTCTCAAAGTTGGTTATAATAAAGTTTTTGGTTACTACATTGAAGTCCCTAAGACTCAACTAAGCCGTGTACCTTCTAATTACATCCGTAAACAAACACTTGTAAATGCCGAGAGATATATTACACCAGAGCTTAAAGAATTTGAAGAAAAAATTCTTCATGCAGAAGAAAAAATAAAGCAACTTGAATATGAACTTTTCTTAGAAGTTAGGGACCAAGTTTGCAAAGAAACACCTCAAATTCAGGAGATTGCTAGTAATCTTGCAATATTAGATGTCCTAGCATGCTTCGCTGAAATAGCCAAAACTAATAACTATGTAAGACCAATTGTTGACGAAAGCTATATTATAGAAATTAAAGAGGGCCGTCATCCAGTAGTAGAGCAAATGATAGATGAGCCTTTCGTTCCGAATGACACGTATCTAAATAATGAAGATGTTCAGATTATGATATTGACCGGACCAAATATGAGTGGTAAGAGTACCTATTCTAGACAAGTTGCGTTAATCGCATTATTAGCTCATATGGGATCTTTTGTTCCTGCGAAAGCGGCACATATTGGACTTATTGATAGGATATTCACAAGGATTGGAGCTGTTGACGATATAACCAAAAGACAGAGTACGTTTATGGTTGAGATGCTCGAAACGGCTAATATTCTAAATAATGCTACTGAGAGAAGTCTGATAATTCTCGACGAAATTGGTCGAGGAACCTCAACGTTTGATGGTATGAGTATTGCCTGGGCTGTACTCGAATACATACACAATTATATAGGTGCTAAAACTATATTTGCAACGCATTATCATCACTTAACACAAATAGAAGGTTTACTAGATAGAGTGAAAAACTACCATATCCTAGTTAAGGAATACCGTAATAAGATGATTTTTATTCGAAAGGTAGTAGAAGGACCCACAGATAAAAGCTATGGAATTCAGGTAGCAAAATTGGCCGGATTGCCTGATGATGTAATCGAGCGCGCAAACTTAATACTTAAGCATATCGAGAAAACCAGTAATATAGAAATACCTGTGGAATTAATTCGAAGAGAAAATAATCAGGTTAAAAGAAGAAAACTTTCAACGGAAGTTGTAAATGAAGAGGATTTACTCCCTGAATTAGCGATCGACAAAGAAAAAGTAAAGGAAGTTATGGAGAAAAAAGCCGAACAAGAAGAAAAAGAGAAACCACAAGAGAAGAAGACCGAGCACGTCACGATACTCGATTTCTTTTTATCGGAGGAATAAATGATGGGCAGAATAATTGAACTTCCATCAGAATTGGTGGAAAAAATTGCTGCTGGCGAAGTAATAGAGAGACCCGCCTCTGTTGTAAAGGAACTTATCGAAAATTCAATAGATGCGGAGGCTACGAATATTGCTATCGACATCGTAGATAGCGGGCTAAAAGAAATCAGAGTCATTGATAATGGTATTGGAATGTCTAAAGAAGATGCCATCTTATCCGTTAAGAGACATACTACTAGTAAAATTCATAATTTGGAGGATTTACATAAAATAAGAACTCTGGGGTTCCGTGGTGAAGCCCTTGCAAGTATTTCCGCTATCTCTAAACTTACGATCATAACTAAAACGGAAGATGATCAGATCGGAACTCGTATATATGTTGAAGCCAGTGATATAAAGTCAATCGAACCTATTGGCTGCCCTGTTGGAACAACAGTTATTGTTAGAGATCTATTCTATAATGTCCCTGCAAGAAAGAAATTTCTAAAATCCAAAAAACAAGAACTCTCTTACATAATAGATATAGTTACTAGATATGCATTAATAAATGAAAAAATTGGATTTACATTAAGACATAATGGACGGGTAATCATTTCCTCTCCAAGTGCCAACGACATCCTTGAAAAAATTCTACACATCTATGGTCGAGAAATAGCCTCTAATATGATTAAAGTAGAACTTCATAGGGATTATTTGGGGATCCGTGGGTATACCTCCAAACCATTTATAAATAGAGCTTCTAGGAGTAACATGAATATCTATGTTAATAAGAGATATATTTATCATAGAGTTCTTTATAAAGCTGTAGAAGAGGCTTACTTTACTTTATTACCAGAGGGGAAGTACCCCATTTGTGTAATAAATCTTGAAATTGATCCTGCACTTATAGATGTAAATATTCATCCAACGAAACGAGAGATACGATTCTATAACGATAGCGATGTCTTTAATTTCGTTAGAGATGCTATAAGAGAAACTCTTCTTCGGGGAAGACTCATACCCGAGATCGAAATAAAGAAATCCCCTGCTTCTCAAATCCAAAAAAATGAAGTAACAAAGAGCTTAAAGGAAAGAATTCCCGTTACTCCAAAAGTATCACCTAAAAAAATTAGAGCAAATGAGGCTTTATTAACCGATTTCTTAACCATGGAAACAAAGAAGATGCCATTTACTGAAAAAGGATGGAAAATCTTAGGCCAAGTCAACGATTTATTTATCATAGCTACAGATGATACAGATATTTTTATAATTGACCAGCATGCTGCGCATGAAAGAATCCAATTTGAGAAATTCTATAAAGAATTTCAGAGCAAAAATATAAAGCGACAAGAGCTCATAGAGCCAATAATTATCGAGTTCAATCCTAGAGAAATGCAAACTATAAGAAATAATATAGAATATCTAGAAAAGCTAGGATTTACAATTGAGATATTCGGAGATCAGGAGATCTTAGTTAGGAGTGTACCTGTAATAATCAAAAAAGTAGCTAGTAAAGAAGTGCTAAAAGAACTACTAGATGAATTCTTATCACTAGATGATGTCAAACTCGGAAGATTACCCCCTCAGAAAGACGTCATAGCTCTCATTGCCTGTAAATCGGCAATTAAAGCAGGAAAGAAACTATTACCCTATGAAATGGTAAATCTTCTAAACGAGTTGTTGAGATGCGAAGATCCGTATACATGCCCTCATGGACGGCCAACAATCTTGGTGCTCCAAAACAGGACTCTACTAAAATATTTTAAGAGAATATAAAAATATCATTCAACTAGAACTGAGCTGTAATATATTTCTTTTTCTTTAGGGAAAACATGAATAATACATGGTTTCTCAAAATCTTCTGGACACTGAGTTTCTTTCGCTACTGTTAAGATTTTAAATATTTCTGTAAAGAATCCTGCAAGGATTCCTCTTATGAAATTATGCTTCTGCTCATCCTTTTCTATTGCTGTTCTTCTCTCGAATGAGTCATAGATTATGATCTTCGCCTCTTTATTCTCCATAGAGAGTTCTGCAACTTCTGCAATGCCGTAGCCGAGTACACGACTCATAACAGTTATTATCTTCGAAAGTAGATGAGGATCTTCTTTCTTAAGCCAGTTTTTATATGTCTTATAGAGATTTCTACCAACCCGAAAACCTTCATGATAGAGGAATGCTCTACCAGCCTCTCCTAATTGCCTTTTTAATGTGTTTATTAAGCCATCAATTATACTAACTCTGAATATAATAGAGCGCTCACCTCCGACTATTATCGGAAAGTGAATAGAATCGACGAATATTCCATTTTTTATAGGTTTAATTAATCGAACGGACTCAACAAACTCGAGCTTATTTATTTCATTAACTATGTCCTCAGGTTTAAATTTTGAGCCTGTAAAATCGACCATGAAGAAGATCCAAGGTCTCTTCTCCTCACGTTTTCTATAGGAGGATGTCATATATATTATATTTAGCTTTCTATCAGAGAATATGTGAGCCAATTGGGATATTTCCCCCTTCTGTCCAGTAGTTATAATACTAAAGCCAAAAACTTCTTTGCCCTTCTCAATAAAGAATCTACCTATCTCTATTGGAATAGTTTCTTCCATTCCAAGCACCCCTCCAATACTTTAGATAAAATTCAAGGAATATTAATATTTCCTCTTTATATTTTTAAAAAAAGCTCCTATCTACCATAATATACGATCTAGAATATAGATTAAATTTTAATTACCTTTTTTAGATAAAAGATCAATAAAAAAGTTGGTGGGAAAATTGAAAATTTTTCTAGGTAGGGCTATTAAGGGAGTAGAGCGCCTACTCTTTGAGCTTTTCGATATCTCAAAAGCATGTATTTTTGATGCCGTCAACTATTTCCTGACCAAAGATGAGAATTTTCTAAAAAGTGTTACTCTTCTCAAAAAACAATCAGATGAGCTAAACCTTCAAATAATGGATAAGTGCTTGGAAATACTAGAAAATAAGAAACCCATCGGCGAAGATTTGAGACGAACTGTAATTTATATTGAAATTTCCAGCTTTCTTGAACATCTGTGCGATCTTTCATTTGAAATTTGCAAGTTCGGCACCATATCTGATAAGAATAAAATAGAAATTATTCAAAATGACATTATTTGGATGGTTAAACGCGTTATAAACATGCTGGAAATCGATGAAAATAGTCTCAAAGAAAACGAAGTCGAAAGTTTAAAAAACGATTTGGAAAAAATGGATAGCGAGATCAATACCATGTTTGAGGATTCTAAGAAGAAACTAATCAATATAATTAAAGAAAAAGAAGGCGAGCTCGCTATCGAAGATTTCGTTAAATCCATATATGTGATAAAGTATATAGAGAGAATAGGAAACATTGCAGCTAAATTGGGCTCGAGGATTATTTACGTAACTCGAGGAAAGCACGTTTTTGTAGAATATTTTTATTAGAGGGATCAAAATGATTGCGATCATCTTAGCTGCCGGGAAATCGGAACGCTTAAAACCTTTAACAAAAGATGTCCCTAAAACGTTACTCAAGGTAAATGGAAGAGCCATATTAGAAAGAATCTTTGAAAACATACATGAATTCGTAGATAAGATATACATTGTAACAGGATTCGCTGCCGAAAAAATTGAAAAAGAACTTAATAGCCTGAAGAAGAGATATGATAAAGAAATTATAACCGTTTATAACCCCCAATATGCTTCGAAGAATAATTGCTACTCTGTTTTAGTTGGGCTTCAACAGCTTCGCGAATCTCCAGATGATATTTTGTTAATCAATGGAGATGATGTATTTACTAGGGAAATTATTGAAAAATTATTAAGAGAAGCAAAAAGTAAACCCAGAAGTATATTGGTTATCGACAATGTAAAAGAGCTGGGAGAAGAAGAAATGAAGGTACTACTTAACAATAATAAAATTGTTAAGATATCCAAAAAAATCGATCCAAAAAAAGCTTTTGGAGAATTCATAGGAATCTCCATAATTCGTAAGAAGGATCTTGAGCGGGTTATCAAAGCATTAGAATACATTTCAGAGCACCATCCAAATCTCTATTATGAGGACGCCTATCAGAGAATGATCGACCAGGGGTTTGTATTTGATTATGTTACAACCGATGGAGCTTTCTGGAACGAAATTGATACTCTAGAGGATTTATTCTTTACAGAACGAGCGTTAGGAAAACTAGAGAAATTTTAGATTAAAATTAAGAGTTATTCTATCTACAATACTTTTATCATTTCTTCGAGAACCTCCGAAACATTTTTTCTAGCAATTTCTTTTTCATCCTTAATTAATTGTTCAGAGTATAATTCTAACTTTTTAAATCCTCTTCTAAAGGGCGGGAAACGCTCTATAGCTAATAAATATTTTAAAAATATAGGAAGGAATCTAACCCTACTTGCCAGCTTATCATAATATTTCTCTAAAAGCGCATATTCTTCAATTGTTGACTTAGGCAGATCTAAGTTCCTGTTTAGAACTTTCCTGTTTACAAGAATATACTCTGCAGATTGAACTCTCGTGGGAACTTGATTAAATATACAATAAGTTTGCTCAGTATTTAGCTTCAAAATCCTGTTTTTAACCATTATTAATGTCCTTTTAAGATCTACAAGAGAAGGCCTTAATGGTATGAAAACTGTAGAAGATACGTAGATAGATAACGCTGTGTATTTTGGAATGAAGAAGGGGATTGTATCTATCACAACATAATCATAGTAAGCATTTATTCCACTCTTTTCTAAAATTTCTTTAAAGATATTTCCTGGCTCAACACTATTCCATAGCCGATCCATTAAATCCATTAACTTTTCTCCAGGAAGTAACAATTCAAAGGGATAGTTATAAATATATACTGGCTCCTCTATTATATAATCTCTAATATCAATACTCTTGTTATCCATATAGTCATCAATTAAATCTGCTAAAGAATGCCCCTTCTCGATTTCGTTTTCAAATATAGTCTCATCGAGCAATAATAATGAAGCCCCAGCTGTCGGATCTAAATCTATAAAAAGGACTTTTTTATTTTGTTTTGCTAAATAGCCTGTTAATAATAATGCTAATTTTGTTTTACCAACCCCACCTGGAGCTGATATGAATGAAACTCTCTTAGCGAGAGAACTCATAGTTTTCCCCCATTGCAATTTACAGTAATATAATATTTTTTGTTTTTTTCTAAAATATATGTGCTTTCGAGATATTATAAATGTAAAACAAGGATAAAACTATATCTCTTTATAATAGAGGAAAATTTATTCAAATCCTTCTTAAGAAGAGAAAAAATATTAAAAATATTATTATTCTTCTTCCGGAAATTCCTCCTCTGGCGCTTCAACGGGTCTTACTCGCTCAGGTTTTAATAAGAACTCAAATGTAGTTAGGATTCGTAAGATCCAAGTGAGTCCCACGTATACAAACGACGAGATTACTGAGATAAACATTGCTGCTAGGATGAATAACGGTAACGTCGAGACAATACTAAGATACATGCTCAATGTGCTAGTTCTATATAGTAGATCTATGAAAGGAAATACTCCCCTCAGAAAGCCAAAGACAGCAAGTAACAAACCTAAAAGACCAGCAGCAACATATACTAGAAGCGGTTTTAGTACCGTAAGATTTAGGAAATGAATTACTGGTGGTATAATAAAAGAGCCTACGAAAACTAAGAGAATAGTTTCTTTACTAACTCTACTTTCAATAGTAGCATTCTCGATAACTCTTGAGAGTATGTAGAAAAATAAAATAACACCTACTGAGAGAGATATAAGACCGTAACCTGATAAGCCGCCCTGAAGGAAAATCATAAATGCTCCAATAATTATTATAAATCCTACACTCATTACCTTACTACTGATATTCTTCTTTACAACATTATAAACTGTTTTTTCGCCATATTTATAACTCCATATGCTAAATAAAACAAAGAAGACTGAGGCTAAAATAATAAGATAACCAAGATTATTTGTGACAAAGGCGAATCCTTGGATTAGTGCTTGTATTGAAAATCCGCCTGGTGCTAAGAAAAACGCATAAATAACCACAAGTAAATACTCTGCAATTTGTGCCATGCTATACATAGATAACCCAATTACTACCATGAGGAAGAAACCAACTAAGATATCGATTATTGGTCCAAAGAATAGCGTATAAGAAGCCATAATAGCATCTTTGAAATTCATGTTTGTTATTTTTGTGAAGATGAACCCACCAATTATTCCTACTGAAGTGAGAAGTATCAGTATCCCGATCATTATCATCCAGCCGATAAGGTCATATGGAGTACCCATTGGTAAACTAAGAGCCCCGGACAAGATCGCTGAAAATAGAAGATGGTATATTACCATAATGAAAATTACAGCTGTTGGATAGACCCCTATTGAATATGAAATTGGTAGTAAAATCGCTTCTAATCTTTTTGGCTTTCTTTTTAATCTCAGCATGATATCCTGGTAAATAGACATATATATTAAAAGCACTACTATTACGATGATCCAGAAATGGACTTTATATATGCTTAAGTATGGTGCGATGGTATTTACTATCGCTAGGATTCCGCCAGCATTTGGTATACCAGATACTGCATTTCTTATCGTATCTAAAAACTCTGGGATACTTCCATATGATACTATAATTAGAAGCATGCTTAAGGCAAAAGGTATAATGCCTAAGATAACAGCATATAAGATTCTAATAAGATCTTCATTCCCGATTTCCATTTTCCACACATGATAATACTTCTTATC
>JAGGXM010000005.1 GCA_021163045.1 Thermoproteota archaeon
GAATTGAAACATACTCATTTTGGATTGCCTCCTGGGGCTATGCCCCATATATTCCTTAGAAGAAGAATATCCCATTAGGGAATTGAAACCTGTTTTCTAAATCTTAGAAACATTTCTCTTTCAATGTCTTAGAAGAAGAATATCCCATTAGGGAATTGAAACTCTGTAGTTTCTGATTTGGTTCTAGCGACATTTTGCACCACTTTCTTAGAAGAAGAATATCCCATTAGGGAATTGAAACAGTAATTCAACTTGTTTTTTCTTGAGAGAAAGATATTCTTTGTACATTTCCTTAGAAGAAGAATATCCCATTAGGGAATTGAAACATTTTGTCTCTAAGATTCTGTTCGATAAAGTTGTAGATCTCTTGTCGGGTTCTTAGAAGAAGAATATCCCATTAGGGAATTGAAACCTCTCTCGAACTCTTCTTCTTTGCTCATTCCTTCTCAGCCTCCTTTCTTAGAAGAAGAATATCCCATTAGGGAATTGAGAGGAATAAGAAGCCAAGGACTTTTTGAGTTTGTTAACTCCATTTAAAATCTTTAGAATTTAAAATCTTTAGAGAGAGGATCTTCTATTAGGAAATTAAATTGAGACTTAGTATAAAAAGAAGGCATATTCGTAAGTAGGTGTTGTGTATTTTTTCATTTTTCAATCATTAGAGATAATATTAAATTACTATTGAAATGCGGTAGCGGATAGCTTAATTTTATAATTAGTGAATGTTAGAATAATTTTGGTGATTTTTGATGATGAGTTCCCAAAAGATTATAATTCTAACGACTGTTGGGAAATCTCTCTTAGTAAATTTTTCTAGGCAATTAGAAAAGCCTGAAGTGGATGTTTTAAAAGCATCTCATGAAGAGCTGGTAAATTTAATTGCTGAAATGGGTTATGATCGAGCATCTGCGGAGACAAATAGCATTGTAAAGATTTTGGACCTTATTAAAAAGGAGAGAAAAGTTGAGGATGATCAATTCGTATTATACTTTTTACATTCTGAAACCAAAGAGGGGAGTTTTTGTAGCTCGATTCTTGAAGAATATTTCAAAAGTAAGGGATATCTTGTAGTGGATCGAGAAATTAAAGGACTGAAGTACGATTCTAAAGAGTTCGAATCCATAGGTCTAAAGTCGCTTATCGAAGAAGTTATAGGTATCATTAGAGTGAGTAAGAGAGATGGAGATGATGTAGTGATTAATGCCACAGCTGGTTTTAAAGTTGAGTCCGCATATTTAACACTAATAGGGACGCTTTTTCAGTGTGAGATATTTTACATACATGAATTATTTAGAGAATTGATAAGGATTCCCAAGTTGCCAATAACCTTGAATAAGGAATTCTTTGAAAAGAATAAAGCTATATTAAGTGATCTAAAACTCGGAATCGATAGAATGGAGCTAAACAAGAAGTATGGCGAACTGCCGCAGGATCTCGTGTTGCTGACGGAGGTTATTGAAGAAGACAATAGAGAAATAGTAACATTGAATGTAGCAGGAAGACTTTTGGCACTTCTCTCTGAGGAATTTTAACTCTATTTTTAAATATTTTTTAAGATTTCCCTATTAATTTCATAATGTGTGCGAATTAGATCTTAGAAGCCTTTCTAATGTGTCCAATAATCTTGGAAAAAGAATTTAAGTAAAAAATTAAATATAAGGACCTCGAAGTTTGATTAATTCTCTTAAACCGGAACGAAGTATTGACATCCTCTACAGCAATTGACAATAGACAATGGAGAACTTCCAGTTCTTCTAAAATGTTCGACGGCTTCACGTATTTTTTGGCGTTTCCATTCTAATGATCTAAAGGGAGCTACTTTTATCCCATATACACATAACCCACGTTGGATAGGATATGGGGGGTTTTTACCCCAGTCACAATATCTTCGATTTCCGCATCTTCCGCAGCAAGAAGGCATTTAAGAAACACCTTCATAGGGCAAATATATATTCGGGACAAATGATTGATAAAAAATTTAGTCTATATGCCAGATATGGGAATGATTTATTTGGTTAATCTATAATAGGGTTTCAACAATGTTGACGACACGTTGTTTCTGATATTGCTTTAGGATATTAAAAGCTGAGATCCTTTTAAAGAAAAAGTTTAGAAGAATACAGCGATAAGAGCAGGGAGAAACTCTAGAATGGTTGCAATTAGGGTTATAATATAGAGTAGAATCCAAAGAATTCGCTCTTTTTTCAATGCACTCCCCCAACTACTATTATTCACTATATATCTATTTATTATATAGAGACATGATAAAAAACTATATTTTAGACTATTGATGTCACCGTTTTACTCGAAAAAATACAAATCCTCATGTTCTCTAACTGAGCGATTTTATCTCTTATCTTACGGATAACTAGAAATCTATTACCTTCGTTATTATTGGTTCTTTAGCTAAGCCTTTGAAATTCATGTATGCTATTAAGTCAGCAAGTTGAGCACAGATTCCATTATATGTTAGTGTATGGAAATACTTACGAAGTTGTACTTCGAAGCTAACGAATTCGCCATCAAGATCAATTAAATCAATTGTTAATGGTATCGAAGATATGATTTTCTTCAAAGTTTTTATAAGCACTATTCCTGCAGCTTTAATTTTCGGTGTTCTCTTTAATTTAGATATTTCCTTTGCCTTTTTGAATAGATCAAAATCTAAACTCAGAAATCTCACATTCGTATATTGACGTACGATCTCATAGAATGTTTTTATAAGCAAATCCCTTTTGTTATGCTTCAATCTTGATGTGTGAATTTTTGTTTCTTTAATACTCCTTAGCAAGCGATCATAAATAGATTCAAGCTCGCTCTTCTCACCAAGAACTACTCCTATAACTTTAAAATTATTACTTGTATCTATACCGAGGCAAATCATGGCAGTATCCCCTGAATAGCGTATTTAAATACTAAACAAAGGAATATATAATATTTGATGAGCCACCCGTAAGGGTGGTGACGCTAGGGCTGATGTGGCTAGCTAAACCCCTAGCTAAATCGCCCGTAAGGGTGGTGACGCTAGGGCTGATGTGGCTAGCTAAACCCCTAGCTAATGGGCATTCTGTAATTTTTCAAGAGATGAGGTTTGAAGAAGATATATCATATTTTTGTTCTAGCTTTTTAAGAGAAGTAGATCGAAGTATCGAATTTGTTTTATATCTTTGATAGTGAATAATCTAATTGTTACAGATTTTTTAGTTTAAATTGAAGAGGCAAGTTTTATACATAAAATATTTTAAGAAAGTATAGCATAAATCAGATGGAATATAAACTAGATATAATAAAAAGCGTAAATAGACGAAAGTTCCAGAAACGATTTACTAGAAAATTAAAAATCAAAGATAACTTGGAGGAACAACCATAATGAATGAAATGCACATAATCGTTCTTATAAAAGAAGTCCCTGACATGAATAAAGTGAAATTTGACGCGGAAAGGGGCGTCATTGATCGTAGTTCTGCGCCAGGGGAGATAAATCCCTTTGATTTAAATGCGTTAGAGACCGCATTACAGATAAAAGAGAAACTTGGTGGTAAGATTACAGTTATCAGTATGGGACCACCGCAAGCAGAAAGAAGTCTGAGGGATGCGTTAGCAAGGGGGGCAGATAGGGCAATCCTCTTAACTGATAAGAGGATGGCAGGAGCGGACACATTGGCAACATCTTATACTTTAGCTTCAGCAGTGAAGAAGGTTGGAAATTTTGATTTGATAATCTGTGGAGAAAAAACTGTGGATGGTGATACTGGGCAAGTGGGTCCAGAAGTTGCAGAACTATTAAAGATCCCGCACGTGTCGTATGTTTCAGAAATAAGAGAAGTTTCTAGAGATAGACTTATTGTTGTATCCGAATTAGGTGATGCCTATCTTATTGAGCTTAAGCTCCCAGGTCTTATCACGGTAACTAAGGATATTAATGAACCAAGACTTCCTACATTTAAAGATAAGATGCGAGCAAGGAAAGCAGTAATAGATAAATGGACTGCTGAAGATCTTTCTGATGTGGCAGATATAAATAAATTTGGTTTCTCTGGGTCCCCAACGATGGTTGTTAAGGTAATAATCCCCCAAGAGCGTGTGAAAAGTTGTCAGATTTTCAAGGGAGAAAATGCTGTAAAAGATCTCGTTGATATTTTTGAGAAAAAAGGGGTTCTTAAATGAAGAATGAAAGTGAATATAGCGGTATTCTAATTTTTGCGGAGCAACAAGAGGGAAAAATTCATCCTATTTCTTTTGAATTGCTAGGAAAAGGAAGAGAGTTGGCAGATAGACTTGGTGAGGAGCTTTCAGCTGTTTTGTTAGGTCATAATATGAAGGACGTGGCAAAAGAACTTATCTATCATGGTGCAGATAAGGTTTATCTTTTTGATCATCCATCTCTCAGAGATTTTGATATTGTACTCTATAAGGAAAACATTGTGGACCTGGTTAAAGAAATTAAACCAAAGTTCTTCCTTGTAGGAGCAACTCATTTAGGAAGATCTCTTGCACCACGTGTAGCTGCAGCATTAGAAACGGGTCTAACTGCGGATTGCATAGATTTACAATTAGATGAGAAGGGAGATTTGATTCAGATAAGACCTGCATTTACAGGAAATATTTTAGCACATATTAAAACAAGGACAAGGCCGGTTATGACTACAATTCGATATAAGATATTTGAAAAGATGAAGCCGGATACTAGTAGAAAAGGTGAGATCATAGAAAGAAAAGTTAAGCTGATTGAAAATACGGGTACAAGAGTTTTAAGAAAGGAAAGAGAACGAACTGTTAATATTTCTGACGCAGAAATTATTGTATCTGGTGGTAGAGGCCTTAAGAAACCGGAAGATTTCAAACTATTAAGGGAATTAGCAGAGCTCCTTGGTGGTGTTGTAGGTTCAAGTCGTCCCTTGGTAGATCAAGGCTGGATATCAAAGGATCATCAAGTTGGTTTTAGTGGGAATACGGTTAAACCAAAGTTATATATTGCCTGTGGGATTTCAGGATCACCACAGCATCTTGCTGGGATGCGTGATTCTAAAATTATTGTAGCTATTAATATTGATCCATCCGCGCCTATTTTTAGGGTAGCAGATTATGGTATCGTTGGGGATCTTTATGAAATTGTGCCCCAACTAATTAAAGAAATTAAGAAAAGAAAGTTTGGAGATGATTAGATGAATGAGAATATTATAAATGAACTGAAAAAAATTGTGGGAGAGGATTGGGTCGTAACTAAAAAGGAAGTTCTACAGGGATATTTACTAGATGAAACTGCTGAGCCTGTAAGACCAAAGCCAACGGAGGATGTTGTCGTTGTGAAACCAAAAAGTGCCCAAGAAATTGCTGAAATTTTGAAACTAGCAAATAGAGAAAAAATACCAGTATTTACAAGAGGTGGAGGAACGGGACTCGTTGGTGGATGTATACCAACACAGAGTAGCATCGTTATTTCTATGGAGAGAATGGATAAAATTGAAGTTGATAAAGAGAATTTAATGGCCGTAGCAGAGGCTGGTGTGACTTTAGGTACTTTAATAGAAAAAGCAGAAGAAGCAGGATTATTTTTCCCAGCACATCCGGGGGATGAAGGTGCACATATTGGTGGTCTTGTCGCATGCAATGCTGGCGGTGCAAGAGCTGTTAAAACTGGAGTTATGAGAAATTACGTAGTAGGACTTGAGGTCGTAACACCAACTGGCGAAATATTAAATATTGGTGGTAAGCTCATTAAAAACAATACTTCTAAGCTACTACATTTATTTATAGGTACAGAAGGAATCTTAGGCATAATCACAAAGGCTATTATTAGGCTATCCCCGCAATATAAAGCAACAGCTACCATGGTGGTTCCATTTAAAGATAGACATACTGCTGTAAAAACAGCACCAAAGATTCTACAGAGTGGTATAATTCCTTTAGGCTTGGAATATGTTGAAAAAGAACTAATAGAAACATCGGCAAAGCATTTGGGAATGGAATGGCCCTGTAAAGAAGGCAATGCATTTCTAATAGTAATACTTGCAGAATTTGATGAAGAAACTGTTTATTCGGAGCTCGAGAAGATCTCAGAAATTTGTACGAAGAATGGATCCTTAGAGCCTTTATTAGCCGAGACTAGTGAGGAACAAAATAAGATTCTCAAAATTAGAAGTGAGATCTATATTGCCCTAAAGCCAAATACCATAGATATTCTAGACATTGTAGTACCTATTTCCAAAGTCGGTGAATTCATGGATGAAATGGATAGACTAGCCAAGAAATATGATACTTATATTCCCGCTTATGGTCATATCGGTGATGGAAACCTGCATCCACATGTTATGAGGAAAGAAGGTTGGACCATGGAACAATATAAAGAACTTAAGAAAGAAATCTATAATGCTGCCAAAAAACTTGGTGGTACGTTGACGGGAGAGCATGGAATTGGAGCTATCAGGTTAGAAAATCTAAGGGCGTTCCTGTCGGATGAAGAAATAGAGTTAATGAGAAAAATAAAGAAGATTTTCGATCCAAACAATATACTGAATCCTGGTAGAGTTATTTTATAATTTTTCCATATTTTTTGAACGTGGTAAGTAGACAAATGTCAAGCATGAAGAAATGAAAGTATTTATTATAGGTATTCTTGGGAATGTCCAAGTCATTAAGTTCGAAATTTAAAGCTCGGTTTTCTTCGCTATGATTAAGATAGACCCAATCTTCTGGATATCCATTCCAGTTTGGTGTTCTCTGATCTGCAACTTCTTTAGGTATAATCATTTCCTCTCTACTTTCTATACCGCACTTTTGGTATTCAGAGAAAACGCTATCAGTCATTACCTGAAAATATGAATATAGCTTATATCTCGAACTAAAGAACTGATAATGAAAAAGCCCCAAATCTCGACGTATTGCAATATCCGTATTTGAGTTTATATCTATAAATGCATATCCAATAAAGCCTCCACTATTAACAGTTAATCCCTCAGAAATATTTCCGAGAGGATCTACATGGAAGATTATTACTATAAAATCTTGATGATCTTTTACTCTGATTCCCATCTGTTTTCCACGAATCTGTTCATTAGCGATATACTCTGTCTTTCCGTCTACAGGTGAGAAAAGCTTAACTTCATGAGGTTCATCTTTATACTCAATTTTTGGATCAAAAAATGTTTCATGGACCGTTCAGATTCGAAGCCATACTACAATCATGGCCAATGAAACTTCTAAATTTCGAAATTTTCTCAATTTTATATAGTTCTATAAAATCACTAGTACAAAATCCTGGTGGGTTTTCTAGATCTGTTGTTCTCAAATTAATTGAAAATACCAGATGATCTGTAGCGAAGAGACTACCAATAATACAAAAAATAGCGATTAGAAACTTGTAACGTTTTTTCGTGAAATCACTATTTCACTGGGATTATTAATAGAGAAAGACAAATCTTTCCACCTACAATGTGGATTTAAAAGCGAAAATCAACATTGATCTATATAATTTTTATACGGATAGAAATCTTAGTAGTTTTGTCAAAAAAATCTTAAAGCACATTTGCTTTCTTGCAATAAAATTTTTGAAGCGATTTGCCTTTAATATCGAGCACTATCATAGAATATACTGATATTTGCTATTGAAGCCAACAAATAGTAGGAAAATAACCTTTAATAAAGGTGAAAAAAGCTATTCATAGTAATAATATCATCAACAATATCATACTATATATTGGGGATGCCAAGATCGAATTTTGGATCATAGGTATTATATTTGAGTTTTAATGAATTCATAGCATTATTAAAATCAAACGCGGATGACATTCTTAGGTTACTAAAGGATTCCAATTCTGAGCGCGAGGTTCTAGAAATTCTTTCATCCTATTTAAATTGTAATCGTGGCGTTGAAATCCGTACTTTTCCTACTTTAATTGTAGATCTTCTGTATGATAACATTGCTGTTGAAGTGGAATTTAACAAGTCCCCACACGAAGGCCTACACCAAGCTATAGCATACAAAGTCTTTCTCGGAATCGATTCAATGCTTATGCATGTATTAAATTACAGTACAGATGCCTTTAAAGTTGCGTTTAGGAAAATTTTATTAATATGCATAACCAAGCTTAAACACGATCATTTAGAAGAATATCAATGGAGAATTAAAAGATGTAATTCTTTATCGAAATCGAAGAGGTATTACAGAAATCCTACAATAAAAAGCCAAAAAGTTTTAATTAATTGTTGACTGATTTTTAGATCGGCGTTTTGAGATTGACCTCAATAACGCCGAAGAGCTGCGAGTTACTGACCTGTTGGCGTCAGCGGGCTACCATTTATTGTTATACAAAGGTGGTACGCAAGATGGCGATCGAGAAAATATATATCTTCAATTATGGATCTTTAATTGCGTTGCTAGAGTTTCATAACAATCATGTTGAAATTAAAACGTCTTTTGATTCTGAATCATTAGGGCATAGTATGGATCTACTTGCGAGATTAATGTTAGCTCATAACAATAGTACGAGAAAGCACTTTCATTTGAATCGATTTGCAGGGTCTTTCGGGAGAGAGTATATAGTTCTAATTAAACATAATTCTCCAAGACAATCGGCTTCGATATTAGGTTTAGCACGAAAACTTGCCAATGAGCTTGATAAACTGGATATCATGGATGTAGATACTGCAAGTTATAGAGTTGTAGACATCTTAAGGAAGAATAAATTTTTGGATAAAAACATATATAAAATAAATAATTAGATTGAGGAAAAATATTTTTAGAGTCTAACCCTCCATTTTAGTAACTTTATACAGGAAGCTCATAATATCTGCATATTCTTTTATTTTCGTTTCTGGTGTGGCACCGGCATGGCCGCTTACGGTTTCGATACGTAGGTATACTGGTGATTTTGTTTCTCTTAGCTTCATAGCGAATTTAAACGCATGTGAGGGATGTACCCTATCATCATAGAGACCGGTAAATATAAATGTTGGTGGGTACTGTCTTTTTGGATCAACGTTGTGATATGGTGAATATTTAATTAGGAACTTTCTATGTTCTGGGTTCTCTGGGTTGCCATATTCGGGTACCCATGCTTTTCCGATATATAATTTATGGAATCTCAGCATGTCCAAAACAGGGTAGCCAATTATTGCTCCATCTAATAAATCAGGTCTTTGAGTTAGAGTAGCTCCAACAAGTAATCCACCATTACTACCGCCCATCGGCACAACTTTGGCTCCTATATTCTTGAAATATTCTGCAACAGCAATGAAATCATCAAATACATTCTGTTTCTTATCCAACATGCCCGCTTTATGCCACATTTCTCCATATTCAGATCCGCCACGTATATTTGCGATTACATAAACACCACCATCGTTAATGAACGGAATGACTGTTGAGGAATAACTTGGTGTTACAGAAATACCAAATCCACCATAACCATAGAGTAGAACTTTCTTTATCTCAGCATTTGGTTTTTTAATAATAAAGACATGAACTTTTGTTCCATCTTTAGATGTAACGAATTTTTCTTCCACAGAGAAGTTTTCTTTTATCTCATTAGCATCAACAATCTCTAGATTTTCAGAATTAAATCGATACAATCTATATGGTATCCAGAAAGTCTCATATTTGAATAATGCGAGTTTGCCATCCGAAACTAACGATCTAACAGTTCCTGGGTAATCAAACGAAATCTCCTTTATGAGAGCTCCGTTTAACGAAAATAACTTAAGCTTTGAGGATGCGTCTACCAGATAATGGGCTAATATTTTATTACTGATCGATACCGCATTTTGCAATGGATAATTATATTCATCTACTATGATTTTCTTGTTACCAGATTTATCTATTTCGAGAATCTTACCAAATCCTTGTCCCTCATATGAGATTATATAGTATTTATCATTAATCGCATCTATAGGAACTACGGGAAAATCGGATCCCTCATAAACCTTCGACCATTGTTCTGGTTTTTCGATAGGGCCACCATATATGGTACTTCTAGTCCAACCATAACTTATAATTGGTAAAGCTGTCTTTCTGTCTGTCGATACAGCTAAATCCACAAAGTATGATGTCTTGACGCCTTCACCAAAAGCCATAGAATCTTCTTTATTTTCTCTTAAGATTATCCTGCTCGTAGGACCAGGCACGCCATCAGGTGTTTTTTCAGTTCTATAAAATCGTACATAGTAATATTTGTTATCATCTAGCCATTGTATTTCATAAATAGTACCTTGGAGCTCATCAACGATTTCTAATGAATCCGTATCTATTATTTTGATGATTCCTACATCAGATCCTCCAATAGAATAGCTAAAAGCTAAGTATTTGCCATCATCAGAAGTGTAGAAGAATTTCAGAACCGCGTCTTTACCAAGATCTGCTGAATCAACTATTAACTGTCTTTCTCCTCTTTCATTTAGAAGATATATTCTCCTAGACTTTTCCTCTCGTATTAACGTAAAAATACCTTTTTTAGTTATATTCGCCATTATTAGATACGGTTTCATGTAGTATTCTGCGATTCTTGGATACAGTTTGTTAGGCAGGTCGCCCAAAAAAGCTCTAGTTCTTTCATTTTCTTTCTTAACAAAATCCAGAACTTGTGGATCATCAAGTTTTTCTAACCATAAATATGGATCTTCAATTTCTGTCATAGACATCACCAAACATACCAAATCTAAGTTATATTAAAGCATTGCTTGGATCGTGAGGTAATGTATTAAAAGCTTTAGGAAAGCATCTCAAAGAATTGGTTAAATCCATATAAAGAAATAAATTATTTATAAGCATCTGTAATTAATGGATATTAAATAAGGATCTTGGTGTGTTTATGGATAATATAGAACTAACTGGAAGCTGGCTAAAACTTGCAATAGAGGAATGGAAGTTAATAGAACAAATTGATATCTCTACCAATAGAGGCTCTGCAGTTTATCATGCGCAACAGTTTGTAGAGAAACTATGTAAAGCAATAATTGCAGCATTAGGATTTGAACCGCCAAAGACTCATGCACCCTCATGGGTCATTGATAGTATAATTAGTGATCATAAGCTTGGTATAATTAATCTTAATCTATCTAAGCAAGATATTTATAGGCTAGAACAGATATCATCTCTGGCTAAAACTCTAGAAGATGAGAGAACACGACCTAGATATGGGGTTAGACACGGAAATATTATCGTTTCGCCGAATGAGTACTATAGCACAGACACCGTTAAACTATTATTGCAAGATGCTGTAAATATTAGTGAAATTGATTTATGAATTTTTAGTATCTTTAGGTTATTGTAGGGGTCTGGGGAAGTTGGATAAATCTGGACAAACTTGGACAAATTTACCCAACTTCCCCTTGAGCCACATCGCCTTCGTTCCCCTCTGGGTTCATCGGGGACACGTCATCAGGCTCGGCTCCGTTCGGGGGGACCCCAAGACTCCCCACATCCTCAGTTAAACCTA
This sequence comes from Thermoproteota archaeon, assembly GCA_021163045.1. Lineage (GTDB taxonomy): Archaea > Asgardarchaeota > Njordarchaeia > Njordarchaeales > Njordarchaeaceae > Njordarchaeum > Njordarchaeum guaymasense. The sequence goes on from JAGGXM010000005.1 coordinate 11,433, forward strand.
ATTTTACCCAATTTTCATGGCTCAGTTTTAAACCTTTTCCCTTAAGATATATATTTATCGAAGCATTTAACTGTCTATCAATTTCGAGATTACAATCTAGACATTTAACAGTTCCATTCTTGACGACCGTGTTTAAGCTTCCACATCTTGAACATGTCTTAGTTGTGAACTTTGGATCAACCTCAACTACCTTGACTTTGTACTTTAATACCTCCACTATCTTTCTCCAATCGTGAAGAGATATGTTGCGGTTATGCTTCTTGCTTCTATTATACATTGCCTCCTTGTTCAGATCCTCAAAAACATGGACATAGTCTTGGAATTCTCTAGCAATCTCAGTAGTAAATTTGTAGATGAAATCTCTAACCTTATCTCTTTCTCTCTTGCTTAGTTTTTTCAAGAGTCTTTTAGCTTGTTTTGGATTCTTTTTAAGCATCTTCTGTATTTTTCTTCTCTTATTATGATAGGTTATATGTATTCTGTAGAGTTCTTTAATAGATTTCTTTACTGCTCCTATTTCATCTCCATATCCATCCATTGTGAACATGTTCATGTCCCAGCCAATAACCTTGCTGATATTTTCATCCTCTGTCTCTTTAGTGAACATTAGAATTAGCTCTTTGTCTTTGAGTATTATTTCTCCAAGCTTCCAATCCTTGATACGGTCATAAAACCATTTGTCATCGAGCTTAAATTTTTGGTATATTTGTCTAGGGACAATTGTTAAGATAAGCTCTCCATCTCTAACCCTAAACAATGAATTCTTTATCCTAGCAAACCTACTTTTAATAGTTGGTTTTCTCCTCTTGAATTTACTGTTTAGGTAGTTTTCCCTCCAAGATTCGAGAATCCAATAACTAGTCCTTATCGCCGAATCAACATAGTGAGAAGCATATGAAGTTTGCTTCCAGAAAACTTGGAGATAATCCCTGAGTTCCTTCACGAATTTAGGAGATCTAGGAATCTTTGGGATCAATCTCTTAGCTGTATAGTAAACATAGATTTTTTTCCCATAAACCTTGAATTTCTTTCCCTGCTGTTTTAGGAGCTTAACATTTTTCATTGTTTTTGGAATAGTGTAGTAGTTTCTAACCTTTTTTTCCACCCAATCTATGTTTTCCCAGATGTAATCTATTGCTAGCTGTAAGATCCATTGGTATCTCGTTATCGAATCCTTGACATTGTAGCTGTGTTTGATTTTGTATGCTCTAGCCTTCTTCAAGTGCATCAACTATATGAAAATTGATGCTTAATAGATGTAATTATTAAGAAAAATATTTAAATTTAATGCATCATTTAGATGATTGTGGTGAATAATTATGAAGAAGAGGATAACAATATCGCTACCTGAGAAGATAGTCGAGGAGATAGATAAAGAGGCAAAAGAAAGAGGCTTAACGAGAACTGTTCTAATTCAATTGATATTAGAAGAATACCTAGAAAATCGAAAGAAGAAGAAAGGATAAGTTTATCCAACTTTGTCCAAGTTTGGGTAACTTTGGGTAAATTTGTCCAAGTTTTCGCTTTCAGTTTGTGACGGCATTTTTTATACCTCTGTGGTGAATTAGATGTCATTAGGAAAAAAAGATTTTAATCGGATTGTCAACACATTGGTAAACAAAGGGATAAGGGATCCTTTTAAACAAATAATTATAGAGTATCTCAGTGGTCTAAGTAGGTACGTTAATATAACAAACGTGTTATTATATGGTTCTGTAGCGAGGGGAAAACCACTACTTGGAAAAAGTGATATCGATTTAATAGTTATAGCTAAAGAATATGATATAAGTAGAGATGATCTTTTTAGGTTAAAAAGGAAAATTCGTGGAAAATTGCCGGGGTTGGTAGAATCCCTTTGGATGAGTAAAAAAGAATTTATTGACGTTTTCAAAGGCTTAACTGGTTTCATTTTAGATGCTCTGTATGAAGGTGTAATTCTGTATGATGAAGATAACTTTCTTCACGAACTGAGATCTAGGCTATTTAAAGCCATTGAAAAGGGTGTAATTCAAAGATATAAGAATTTCTGGCGTTTTCCGAAAGTCGTACCAGGAAAAAAAGTAAATATAGAAATATAAAAGTCAGTTTGAATCTTTTGGGTTCAAAGAATTGTGCAAATTTATCTCTGCGGATCTATATTAATGTATACCTTACTTAAATCTATTTCGTCATCTTCGAATAAAACCCTTCCTTCCATGCCACCGGCAATAGTTATAATCTGGCCTGTAATATGACTGGATACCTTATCTGAGGCCAATACTGCAATCATTTTTGCAATCTCCTTAGGAGTCGCTATTTTCCTTAGAGGAATTGTTTTCAGGACTCGAGCTACTAATCTCTTCTCTTCAAGAGCGCCCATAGACATTGGTGTAAGAGTCCACCCAGGGCAGACGGCATTAACCCTACTGTATCTCGCTAACAAAACAATTTCATTTTTTAGACTTCGAGTTAAGCCATAAGTTATAGCAGCCTTTGCTGCGGCATAATCCGAGTGTCCGGCTTCTCCAAAAATAGCTGCTGTAGAACCAACGATTATAATATTAGCATATTCTCCGGGGAATTTCTTTAATTGCCTTAAGAAGGCACGTATACAAAGGAAAACACCATCGAGATCTACAGCTAAAGTTCGTTTCCATCTGGCGAAATCCATATCAACTAGATCTACATCTTCTTCGGGCCAAATACCATGATTGCAGATTAGTATATCGATGCGACCGAATTTATTAGCAATCATTTCGTACATCTGATTTACTTGATTTTCATCAGTCAAGTCAGCACCAACTAATAACGTTTCTGTACCTATTTTTTTAGCTAATTTTTTCGGCATTCTCTTTATTTTTATAGTAGTGAATTATAACTCGGGACCCCTCTTCTGCAAAAATCTCCGATATGGCAGATCCGATACCACCACTAGCTCCAGTTATTAAAACAGTTTTATCTTTTAGGCCCAAATCCATAAAGCACACCTAAATCAGTAGATTGTTCTGTATTTTTATCGTAGTGGAATCCTATATTCCTTATTTAAGAAATTTTAAATATACCTAAGTACCAATCTTTAAGAATAGAGATACATCGGTGTTGGTAATCGATGCCCCTTAAAGTAATTAGAACAAAGAAGATAACAACTAATGACTATATAATCCTTAAATTGGCCAAGAAACTTCTTGAAAATCTTAAGGAAAATTTCATTTCGGTTGAGGCGTTTGAGGGCTGGGATGGGTCCAATGTTCGAATTGTCGTGAAGGAAGCATCGATGGATACTGTAAAGAAGGTTATAGAGATCATTCAGAAGGTTGAAGAGGAAGTGGGAAAGCCGGGACTATTTATACCAGACGTGGTCGAAGAAAACATGACTATGGAAAATGATTTTAGCGTCAAGTTTAATGAGCAAGAATTTGAAGAATTGAAAAAAAGACTCAAAGAGAAACTTGGAAATACAATCGTTTCGGTTGAGGCGTTTGAGGGCTGGGATGGGTCCAATGTTCGAATTGTCGTGAAGGAAGCATCGATGGATACTGTAAAGAAGGTTATAGAGACCATTCAGAAGGTCGAAGAGGAAGTGGGAAAGCCGGGACTATTTATACCAGACGTGGTCGAAGAAAATGCGATATGCTGACTATCTAAGAAAGTCAAAAGTACTCCTAAAAGAAGCAGAAATTGATATGCTCAACGCGTGTTATAATAAGGCGGTTACTGGATATTGGTCGTCAATAGAAGCACTGCTACGAGCCTTTCTTCTTCTTATGAAGAAAGCATTGCCAGAAAGACCAGGAAAGCTTATAAGTTTAGCAAATAGAGAATTAAGGAAGATATATCCGAAGTATAGTTTGCTTGTAGGGGATATTAACTTAATATATGTGCATAGGAGAAACATTGAACATAGACCAATTATTGCCGATAAAACATTAGCTAAAGATATTGCAAATAGATCAAGAAAGGTTATAACACAACTTAATGAAATAATAGAGAAACTAATTAACGAAAAGTAGCATAAGGTAAAAAATAGAGATAAAGGATTATTTAGCTTTCCTACGTTTTATTAAGTATATAATAGGAAGAATTGCTATGATTGGTAATGCAATTATAATGGCTTCTATAAGAATTCCAAACGCTCCTTCTGGTTGTTCTCCAGGCTGTTCTTCACCATAACTGGTAATTGAAATATTGTATATCTCAGATACAAGTATATTCCTCCAATAATCCACGGAAATTATCCTAAACGAGAGTGTAGTTTCTTCTTGGATGCCACTAATTTCAATAATATAGAGGGAGGGTCCCACCAATATCATCAATGCTCTCTTATGAACAGAGCTAAAGGTATAATCTATTTGAAATGTCGACTATGAAAACTCTAGTACTTGAGGTTACTATCGCATAGTTTTCATGTGTAATAACACGAACCCCCATGTGTTCCCAGTCGGTTAGGTTTAAATAGCTAACTAATTTGGGGTCAGCAATGTTTGAGATGTTGTAAATTTCAAAAGAAGAACCAAAAAAATTCTCTGACGTACGTATAGAAGCAAATGTTTACTTTCTAAAAATATTTTAGAATAATTGTGCTATTTCTTCATAAAAAATTCGAATTATTGCAAAAGCATCAAAAAATTGAGTCGAATTATATATTTTGTTGTTTCAATTTCCCTGAATTTTGGAAGAGATTCATTTCACGATAATATGCCTTATATTTAAAAAATGCTTAGAGAATAAAGTTAACAAAGTATCTTAATAGGAAATTTTAAATATATTGAACCGCTAACAGTTCAACAATAGTATATTTATGAACTGTATGGTGTTCATTATATGGTACTTCTAGAGGCTTTAGAAGATTGGAATCCGTGGTGGGAGAATAATCTTGTCGATCAATCTCTAAAAGGGATTGAAAGAGATGCGCTCACTGAGGCTGTAAAATTTCTTGATCTCAATAAAGTTAAAGTGCTTACTGGTGTACGGCGAGCAGGTAAAAGTACATTTCTTTATCAAATTATAGACCATCTTTTGAAGAGGGTCCGACCAGAAGATATCGTATTAATCAACTTCGATGACATCAGGTTCTCAACTATGGATCTAGAAGCAATAGTCAAAAAATACATCGAATCTAAAAAACCAACAAAACTAAATCTCTTTCTAGATGAGATTCATAATGCACGAAATTGGGTTAGCTACGTCCGGAAGTTAATAGATACTAAGAAAGGAAATGTGTTTATAACAGATTCCTGTTCCTACTTTATTCCTGTAGATTATGCTAAACTCCTTACGGGAAGAAAAATTTCTATTGAATTATATCCTCTGTCATTCAAGGAGTATTTGCGATTCAAGAATCTAAGTTCCGATTTTCATGGAACTGAAGAGCGTGCGCGTATTAGAGGGTACTTGAGAGATTACATTAGATCTGGGGGATTCCCTGAGACGATTTTTTTGGATCAATCAATAAGTAAGAGAATTCTTGTAGAGTACTTTGACGACATCATCACTAAAGATGTTGTTAGTAGATATGGTGTAGACTATACTAAGGTAAAAGATCTGGCATTTTACTTGATATCAAATGTTGGTCAGAGAATTACTCTTAGAAAATTAAGAAACATATTCAATATTGGAATAGAAACGGCTAAAAAATATCTTAATTACCTAGAAACAGTATATATGCTCTTTACAGTTAAATGTTTTTCTGGAAAAGTAAAGGAACAAGTAATCATGCCTAGGAAGATCTATGCAGTAGATACGGGACTAATGAATGCCGTCGGCTTTCGCATTTCAGAAAGTTTTGGATCCGTTCTTGAGAATATAGTATTTCTAGAGCTAAAGAGAAGAGGTTTGGAGATTTATTATGGATTAATAGACAACAAAGAAGTAGATTTTATAGTCCGTGAAAGGATGAATATAACCGATATCATAAACGTAAGTTATGATCCCTTGGAGCGTAAAACAAGAAAAAGAGAAGTAGATGCTATGAAACAAGCTCTTAAGAAATTTAGAAGAAAAAAAGGGCTAGTACTTACTTGGGACTATAAAGATAAAATCAATATTGGCAATAAAGAAATAATATTTAAGCCAATATATGAATGGTTGCTTGGATATTAATCTCTACCAAATAGACCTACCAGTTGCATGTAATGAATTCTCTGACTTTTTTCCGAACAACATCGATATCTTCAAACTTAAGATTTTTAGGAATATAGCCTCTAAGTAGTTTCCAATCGTACTCACTAATAAAGTCTATTGCTCGTAATATTTGATCTAATTTATTGTTAACTAAATTATGGAGACGATCATGAAGTTTAACTCCTCTAGTAAAAACAAAGTATAAATCCCACAGATCCTTAGCCGAAGTTCTATCATATAGAGCATCAATCTTATCTGCGACTATTGTCTGGAGCGACAAGGTGTTTATCATAGTGCCAATACCCCCATATGGTTCCGTTTTTATGGGTAGAAGATTGTAATCGAATGGGATATCATTTGTAAAAAGAACGTCAATTCTAACGTAGAATTCCAGTCCAGGCATCTCATAATTTACAGGAAAAGTACTCCATCTCAAAGCAACAGCGGGTTCATCGACACTTTGGAAATAAACACTACCAGAAAAATTATATTCAAAAATATCTTTAAATTGTGGATACAGGATTTCCTTTGCCATTTTTTCTCTAACATCACCCGACTCGTTTGCATTTATGGGCTCCATATAAACAAAATCTAAGTCTATTGAGAAACGAGAGTCTGGGTAATAAATCCTTTTTATAGCCGTTCCGCCCATGAATATTAATTTATTTGCTAAATCAGAACTCCCAATTAGATCCAAGCATGCAGTTGCCGCATAATCCTGCCTTAAAATATTACCCGATATTCCCCAGTCTTCAGCTAATCTATTAAAATCAACATTATCTAATGATTCTATCATATCTTACACTTCGCATTAACTAAAATTCTCCATTTTCTATTCTTATTAATAGGAGGAGATTTTCTGGAGGGATCCAAAAGGATGTAATTCAAGCCAATGTATTCATGAAAAGGCTCTGATAGATCCTCCAGACCAAGAGTATCAAGGATGTATCCTAATCTTTGAATAATCGATGGCATCTCTAGTTTCAAAGCATAATCTAAGAGTTTATCCCATTTTATCTGTTTGTACCCAAGCTTTACTGCTTTACAGATATCCTGAAGACCAACATATCTTGAGATAAACATGAGGCAATCAATAATTGTTTTTTCTCTATCAGATATATTTACAAGAGATCCGCCAAGTGGTATCCGTACATAACCAAAAAATCTCTTTTTATTTAAATAGATGAACTTAAATTCGTCCTCTAATATAGAAAGCTTTTTTCCACTCAAATTTTTGTTCGTAGTTATTACATGAAGAATGTAGGATGGCATGTCATGCATTTTCCAGAATAGAGTGGCATATCTCAAGCCTAAGTAATATTCATCATCGCGCAATAGGCTATCGATTAGAGCTTCAACTCTTACATGAGTTATAAAATTCCTATCTAGGATGAAAGTACCTCGACTAATACGGTTTGCGACACCAGCATTTAACATTCTGGAAGTGATCCTATAGGCATAGAAGGAACTTACATTGTAAATTTGTCGAATGTCCTCTGTGGTAAATATGTATTTCTTCTTGCTTAAGAGGTCCCGAGCTACCATTGCTGGTTTGGGCAACCTCATAAAATCAGCTGTTTCTAACTTAAGATAGTATCTACTATAAACAAGCATTATAATTATTTAAGGATTATAAAGTTTAAAATATTGATCATATTTGCTGACATGATTTAGAATTTCTGTTTTTCTATAAACGCAAAGCATTCAGCAACCTATTTTCGATCAAAATAATTGGGATTAAACTTACTAACACGCCGATAACGGTCGAAGATGCTCTGAAGGAGCTCAATAGAGTGGTGACATCGCCAGTAAAAAACAATATGATTGAAGATTCTAACAATATTTATAAGATTAATCCTATAATCAATATAAAAAATCTCCATTTCTGGTATCCAGATGGAACTTATGCTTTGAGAGGAATAAACCTCCAGGTTTTTGATGGGGATTTTATTGCTATTGTAGGAAAAAATGGAAGCGGAAAAACAACACTTGCTAAGATAATTGCAGGGCTTCTTAAGCCTAAAAAGGGATCTGTTATTTTATTTGGCAAAAATCTCTTGCATATTTCTAGAAAGGAGCATATCAAACTTGTGGGATATAGCTTTCAGAATCCAGATCATCAATTATTCTGCGAATCTGTAAGGGAAGAACTGTCATTTGGACCTAAAAATTTGCATCTGAATAAAAAAGAAATCGAGATGCGAGTTAAAGAAGTAGCGAAGATGTTAGATCTTGAAGAGTATCTAGATGAACATCCCTTCTTCTTAAGTAAAGGTCTTAGACTTAGAGTTGCCGTAGAATCAATCTTAACAATGAGACCAAAAGTAATCATTGTTGATGAACCAACTACAGGGCAAGACTGGATGCAAAGTGTTGAGTTAATGAACTTACTAAAGCAACTTAATAGCGAGGGAAAAACCATAATTTTCCTTACACACCATATGAGGTATGTCGCAGAATTTGCGGATAGATGCATAGTTATGTTGGATGGAAGAAAGATCATGGATGTGCCAACAAGAGATGCATTTAGTAGATTTGATTGCCTAGAACTTTCCTATGCAAAGCCGCCGCCAGTTAGTCTGCTAACATATAAACTATTTGGAGTTGTAGCCTTGAATATGGATGAAGCTGTGGAGATTATCAAAAAACAGGTAATACCTAATACTTCATATAGATAACCTGTGAGAATCCTACACAGAGATTATCCAACTGCCTTAGAACCGAAAAACATTTTCATCTATCCTTAACTATTATAAAGTAGGACAGTATTACAGTAAGAATCTGGGTGTGCGAAGATGGAGGAAGTAGTCGTCACTAGAAAGTACCAAATAACGATTCCAAAAGTTATTAGAGATAAACTAGGAATTAAAATCGGCGATAAACTATTAGTAGATTTAAAGGGTGATAAAATAATCATTATTCCAATAAGAGCTTCTGATGCTCTAAAAAATCTCGCTACTATCGCTGACAGGATCTTAGGTAGGCAAAAAAAGATTGATGCTGTGAAATTGGTTGAGGAAAGCCTTAACAGGGAAACTGGCTTATATTGATACAAATATATGTGTATCTCGCAGTTAAGCATCCTGATTTCTATGAAGAATGCTTTAGAATTCTTAAAGATATGATACAAGGGATTTACCAAGAGTATAGCTCAGCGTATATCTCATTTGAATTGTTTGGAGCCTTAACGAAAATTAACGTTAACGCGGTATATGAAGCATCTCTAAGTTATCTAAATCTTCCAATAAAATTTCTGAATATAGATAGAGATGTTCTTCTATTTGCAAAAGAGATTGCCCAAATCACAGGTGTAACATATGATTCGATTCATGTGGCGATTATGATGAAAAATAACGTAAACATGGTAATCACTGAGGATCTCGACGATTGGCTGAAAATCGGAGATGCTTGGAGAGTTCTATCAAAGAAACGAGGATTAGAAGAACTTGTGATAATATCACCAACAAGAGGAATTATATAGAAGACTATATGATTAAAATTTTCCTTAGTGATAGAAAAATTTTAGCTCGGGACTTTGGAGGATATAAACCTCTTTTTTAATAATTTTACTCCATTTTTCAAACCAAAATCTCCCTAAAACCTTCTCATTGTTTAAAATGTGCGGTAACCAGAAGATATCGTCTGACCACATATTCTCATATGGTATCTTATGTATATCAAACCAAATAGGTCTTGCTTCCTCTGTTTCCTTTGGGGTTCCAGCGAATTTTCTTGATATAAATACATGAACGTAGCCATAAAGTTTTCCATTGTTATAGAATTCAAGAAGCCCCATCCATTCTAAATCGCTTGGAATAACATCTATTTCCTCTTTACACTCCCTAACAGCACATTCTTCGGGGGTTTCATTAGCTTCTACTTTACCGCCAACACCGTTATAGAAACCCTGACCTAGACCACGTTTCTTGTAAATCAGAAGGACTTTGTTATTTTGAAGTAAATATAGAAGGGTTTCAACACGTGTCATAGACTTCACCTAGTAGTATTGTTTCCAGGAGCATGATTTTTCAGATCGCTAGTTGTTAAAGATTTTTTTCAATTGAATGTAATAAACACTATAAAAATTCTAGTAGATTAGATCATCTGCTGAGTAGACTTTTATTCCTTTAATTTTGGCGAACTCCTTTGCTTTTTCATCTATATATGGAGATACGATCATAAGAGAGGGTTTTATTCCGGTCTTTCGCTCGTAAATTTCACTTATCCGTAAAAATTCAGCTACATCGCTTTTTCTTACATGCGATTTTAGTTCAACTAATATGTGTTCAGAATCCCTAATTACAATATCAATCTCAATCATACTAGGATAACCGTATACGATACCTTTTTCATCAAAATATTCCCATTTCACGACTTTCCAGTTAAATTTTTCTTCGACCAATCCACGTAACATGTTTCTAACACTTTCTTCTGTCTGAATACCCCATCTAGCTCCAAGACCATCAATTCTAATAGAAAGTGCCTGTATTGCTTTATTGAAGTCAGCACGCATTTCGTTCATTCGCTTATCGAAGTCGGAACGCATTTCACTCATTCGCTTATTGAAATCTTCCCTTAAATTTTTAATTTCTTCGATTAGTGCAGATATTCTCTCAGCAAACATTGTAAAAGTTTCTTTATCCAAGAACTCTGTTTTTAAGATCTCTATTAGCGTTGACTTTAGTGTTGGATCCTCGCGAATTAAACGAACGATTTCATCTCTGAGTTTTTCCTTGTTTACTGCAGTCATTGAAAACTCACCTATACGCATAACATCATTTTTCTTAAATTGATAATATAAAATGATCAAGATAATATAAAACGTATGAAAAATTAGAAGCTTATTTAAATTATAAAACATAGCTATATTTTTCCTCGATGTTCAATATTCAATTCTCAGGAGCTACACGAACTCTTCAATAGAGCTAAATTAAAAATTAATAAATAAAATCTGAAATTTTAGAATCTTCTCTAATAATCTTTAAAACTATAGACGTAATATTCCTTATATTAGTAGAGAAATTTTCTCGGTGTCATAGAATGAAAAAGGCTGTTTTATACAAAAGACTTGAGAAGGAAGGTTGGGTACAGTGTACTGCGTGTCCAAGATACTGTGTTATTCCAAAAGGGGGCATTGGTGTTTGTGGAGTACGATGGAACATTGATGGCGATCTATATCTTATGGTCTACGGTACGATATTAACAGCACATATTGATCCTATTGAAAAAAAGCCATTAATGCATTTTCATCCAGGAACCGCGGTTTTTTCAATAGCAACTACCGGCTGTAATTGGTTCTGCAAATATTGTCAAAACTATGATTTATCTCAAAGAAGAAAAGTTGAAGGATGGACAACCACACCAGAAGAACTTGTTAAATTGGCTTTAGAGTACAGGGCCGACGGTTTTGCATATACATATAATGAACCGACAATATTTATGGAGTTCGCGCATGATGTAGGAGTTCTCGCGAGAAAAGCAGGTCTTTATAATGTTTTTGTAACAAATGGGTATCAATCTCTTGAATCCTTCGAGCTAATAAAGGAGTTTTTAGATGGAGCAACGGTCGATTTTAAGGGAAATGGCGACCCAAAATTTCTATATAAATATGCAGGGGTTAGGGATCCAGAACCAATATATCAGTCTCTTCTTGAGATGAAGAAACTCAAGATACATATCGAAATTACCGATCTTGTAGTTCCGCAAATAGGTGATAACTTAGATCAAGCAAGAAAGTTGGTAAGATGGATTGTTGAAAACTTAGGCCCAGAGACTCCGATTCATTTTTTGCGTTTTCATCCAGATTATCTTATGGTAAATCTTCCAGTAACACCAACTCGAACGATTGAAAAGCATATCAAAATAGCGAAAGAAGAAGGGGCACAATATGTATATGCAGGTAATGTTCCTGGACATCCAGCAGAACACACATACTGCCCTAAATGCGGAAAATTGCTCATTAGAAGGTACGGATTTTACATTCTAGAGTGGAATCTCGATGATAAAAATAGGTGTAAATTCTGCGGTTATCCGATTAACATACGAGGATCGCTTGGATCTAATTGGAATAAAGATCGTTTTGCGGCGGTTTATCTCCCAAATTCGAGGTATATTCGTGTGAAATCACCAAGCGACATTAAGAAACAGCATTAGAGCGCAGATTATGACCAGATTAAAAGGAGTACCGATACTTTATTTATTGTGATGTCATTATAAATAATATAATTATAAGATGAATTATATATAGTAGGGTCTAGTGTGCTAAATAAGATGCATCTTATACTCCTTAAAGTCAAATATGAAATTTAGCCAGGTTTTTTCTATGATAAATGTAATAAAAGTAAAGGAAATGACTTTTTTTAGGACAATTTCTTTTAGCACACTTCTTTCTAAACTTGGTAATAACGAAATATCGAGCATATATGCAAATTTTAGTGCGATAGGCCCAGAAAAATCAGGGTTTTTTATTTATAATCTGGATGATGTAAACTATGCTTATATGTCAATGGTTTTTCTAGACAGAAAAATTGACGCTGGAAAATTCGTTAATGCAAAAATAAAAATAAAGGAATATCTCCAAAAGATTCCGATATGTGAGGTTATTAGCTATAAATCGGTATCAATAGATCTTCCTACGATAGTTTCGGATGTTAAAAAAATCTTAAGAGAAGAACTGCATGGAGAGATTGATCTCTCAGATATTATTGTCTACAGTAAAGAATCTGTAACGGATACAAATTTTGATTTGAGAGAGCTGACTATGAGTCTAACAATTATGGATTCGCTAATAGATTATACGGGCAAGAAACTTCTAATCATTGGAAAAAGCTTACCATTAGAATCAGAATATAAAATTGTTTTCAGGAATATTTATCTCATTATTATTTACTCTTTACAGAGAAGAAAAGTTGATTATATCGTTATAACAATTCATGGTCATGTAGAAGAATAGCGAAGTTGGATATAATTAGAGATTCTTTCTTCGTATCTTCTTTTTTGGCTGCTTAATGGTTTTACGTAATATAACATCCTAAAAATCGCCGACTCATTGCTGTGATTTAACTCTTACTATATACAGTAGGAATGCTAGTATAAATGCGATAATACAGAATTCATAAACTGTAACTATCGAAAGTTGGTAGAGGAATGGGTTTTCTTCGAAGGGATAAAAAGGCTTCATTTCGGGATACATGAACATATCTAAAAAGATATGACTATAAGTTCCAATAAGCGCTGAAGATATAATTCTTTTAACATTTGTTTCTTGTTGTAAACCAAAAAGACGTAGGATCTTAAGATACTGTTCTCTAGTAAAGTGGGCGACAATGGAAAGAGCGACTCCCACCAACGTTGCCATTAGATATGAATGAAAAATTCCATGATACGGGCCTTTACTTGTAAAGAACAGATAATATGCGGGTTCTACATCAATAATCACGGATGCGATGCAGATGACAGTAATGTCTATGTATGGAAAAAATAATAACCCTATAAGTAGTGCTGGACCTAAATGGAATGGCGTAAATGGCATAGTGACCACCATATACTAATTGCTAAAGAATTTATGTAGTGATTTGCATCTAATAAAAAAGAAATGGGTAATAATGATAAATTTTTGCCTTATTTATTCTCCCTACAAAAACTTTCTAGTATATGACGTACAGTCTATTCCAATATCCTTTGCGAAATTAATCCGCCTATGAAGCCAAAGATCGCACCGATTAATCCAAAGGGAATACTAAATATAAGTACCATAATTCCCGCAGTAAAAAATGCTATAGCTGCAACTCCTCGTAAGACAATATTAAACATTGCTAGAATTTCTGGCGGAAATACACCAAATGAAACAAGGAGCATAAACACACCATAAATAAATGCTGGTATGAAAACCACTAAGAAACCAACTATTCCGCCATCTTTTGTATCCTTTGTTAATAACCCTGCGATTAATGGCGGCAAAACAAGAATGATAGGGATTTTTAGTTGCTGTATCAAAGCAACATCAATATAGTCAAGTATAAAAGTTAAAAGCACAATTGTTAAAACGCCAATTACGAAGGGGATTACTTTCCCCATTCATAACCACCTTTGTCGAAATGTTTGATTTTATGAACGATATCGACTATATACGGGCATGGATATATAACTTTAATGTAACTTAAAATTTTTAAGTAAATATTCACACACATATACGGCCATTTGCTTGGAGTTTACTTATTTTATTAATTAAAAAAATTTAAATAGAATTTCGACTTATCCCATTACCTATATCAAATTCGGGTTACTCGGGATTTAGTGTGAAATTTAACTTAAACCCAAAAGAAACATTAAGCAACGATGAAATAAAAGAAGGATTGTCCCTCCTAAAACTTGATGGCATATTTAGTCAATCTATGAGTATTCTTCTAAGCGGAACATTCACAATGCCTCTACTATTACTCCTTGGAGCGAATAGATTTCACATCGGCTTGCTATCTTTCATCATTTCGTTATCGAGCTTTACACAGCTATTATCGCCCGTTATAGCGAATAAATTTTACAGTAGAAAAAAGGTATCTGTGCTATTCTCACTACTCACACGGTTATTTCTATTGGCCTTATCTATATC
>JAGGXM010000028.1 GCA_021163045.1 Thermoproteota archaeon
AGGTAACATCAGAGGGACTGATTTGTCTATCGCCGACCAGCGGGGTTCTCTTAAAACGTCTATCGCTTTTGGTATCATTACGTGGGGAAGTCAACGTAATATACTTGCAGCTATAGAAAAAATGATCTCTAAAACGATAGTTAATACAAATTTCTTGCCAGATCCCCAAAGAGTTATTGATTCACTGAAAACAAATGATAATCTAGTAGAGCTTCTAGAGGATAAGCTTTTATATAAGCTTCGAAATGCGCGTGCTCATACTGTTTTTAAGGATATGAACGTAATTGGAATTGATGGTTCCTCTTTTTCGATTAGGGGGCATCCAATAAGAATAATAGTAGCACGAAGTGGGATTTTTGTCCATTCACAGCGTCTTAGAAATGTTATTCGAGTTTCAGGACCATATAAAGTTATAATAAGAACTTTAGGCCCTTCGGGACGCGACTTTGAAGAGGACTTGAGGCGTGCAGAAACGGAAAGTTTAGCATTTATAGAGTCAAAAACAGCTCTAGAATTAGCAAACAATTTCAGTATGAACGTAGACCTTTTTTTTAGAGACGGCCCCCTGTATTTTCCATTTGGGTACGATTATGATATTGAAACGAACATCGAGCTATCTAAGTTAGGTATTCCTCAGATAAATGTGGTAAAGAATTGTGCTTCTCAAGCAGTAATGGCTTCGGTAGACTGTAATTATATGTATGACAGTGACTTCTTCGCCTATTATCTAAAGCCTCTTTGGAGAAGTGCATTCTTTTTATTGAAGGATGTAAAATTTGCCAGCAATATAAAACTACAGATAGATCTGGATATAAAACCAGTATTTACCTACGTTATGAGTCCTAAAGGGAATTTAATTAGATATGAGATACCTTACTGGGTATTTAGTGAATATGAGCCAGAGATAATACTGGATTATATAACTGCGGATTTACTCTTAGGCGAAGGAAATATGAGCTATATTATATCTCGGGCAGATAGTATTGCAAAATTTAGCGAGCTGGAAAAAAGAATGATTTCTGAAATTTTCAGAAAGACTGTGATAAAGCTGGGTTATAAATCTCCCTTGTTTTTTAATCAAATCAGGTGGGGTACTCAAAGTTCTTTAGAGTGGTGATGTTTCATGGAAGATCGGAGTCTTAATTTTTTCTTGAATAACCAAAGAGAATATGATCTAGCGGTGCTAGAAGCTAGGAGAATATCACTGGAAAAAATGAAATTCCCCTGGCTTGAGGGAAGTAAAGAGATAGGTTTCTTAACGGTTCCTAAAAGTATCTCAATTGTTGTTGGGGATTCTAATAGAAATCTTCTATGGGTGCGGGTTTCCTATGAATGGTGCTCCAAAATACGCCTTAGCTTTCCAATTCTAATCTATGATTATCTTCGAGGAGAGTATCTAGCAGGGGTTGTTAAATCAATTGGTTATGACCTTGAAAATCCATCTTCGTATGAGCGAGGAGGTCTTATACCCAACGTCGTATTCACTTCTGAGCTCATACAATATAATGATGTTGAGTTTCTTGAAACATTACCAGTATTTGGGGTTGAGCCTATCTGCTCGATAAAGAAGGACTTTGATACTATTGTTAAAGGAACCGTAAATTTCGCGCCTCATATACGGGCGCCTGCTTTTATACCTCCTGAGAACATGATCAATGAAATTTTTGGTCTTCCAAAAGAGGGAGTTCCATATGGAATAATTTTAATAGGTGAAGATCCTATAAAAGATCCCAATAATAATAGATTCTTGGCATATAGGATGCGAAAGGATCTATTATTTGAGCATGAATTAGTATTAGGGTCTACCGGGAAAGGAAAAACTGTAAAATGTAAAAATGATGTTTATGGCTTTCTAACTTATGTTAATGGAGCAATAATAATTTTTGATATGCATAATGAATATAGTATGATAAAGGAAAATCCAGAATTCGTGGAAAGAAATGTGGTTTCATCATTTGACAAAAAAATATGGCAAGATCTAAAAGTAAATCCGATAAAAGTAGAAGATCTTATCACATGGATGTGGGTACCTAACGGATTCAAAGAAGAGGAACCAATGGACCCAAATGTTCATTATTTTTCGATAAAATTCAATGATATAAATCCAGAGCAACTTCAATATTATCTACCAGCATTATCGCCACAAGGGTATGTTGTACTTCCTAGATTAGTTAGAAAATTTAAGGAATACAGTTTCGGCCACACATTTGAGGATTTCTATGAATGGTTACAAAATTCGAACTTCGATCCATATCTTATATCTAACCGGACAAAAGAAGCACTACTAAGAAGATTTGCCCCAATTTTAGAAGAAGGGATCTTCGATAACCCGAATTTTAATGACATAGATATAAAGGAAATCCTTAGAAATGGAAGAGTTTCTGTCTTTCGTCTAGATCATATAAAGAGTAATATGGCTCGAAGGATTGTAGTATTTCATGTTATAAGCAAAATAGCGTCAGTAAAACTGACAGATTCTAAGGAGAAATATCCACCAACAATGATTTTAATAGATGAAGCACATAACTTCTTTCCTCGGAACATTTATGATGACGATGAGCGAGACTATGTAACAAGAGCAATAAATTGGGTAGATCGTATATGTAAAGAAGGAAGAAAGTTCCGACTTAGAATGGAATTTAGTACACAAAGTCCGGAAGATCTACATCCAAATGTCATAAAGACAGTAAATACAATTACATTTTTCGGATGCACACCGATTCAAGTTAATACTCTTGATAAAATAATGGACATCCCAGTATCAAAAAACGATCTAACTAATTTACCTATGCGACAAGCAATAATTTTCTCTAGAGGGAACTCCGATATTCCCATTAGGATACTTATTCCATGGCCTCTGTTAAATCATAAAATCACTAAGAAATAGCATTAGAATTTATTCCTCTTTCAGTATATCCTTTAGTTCTTTCTCTAGATCGCTTAATTCGGCTTCTTTCTTAGTCTCTTTTTCCTCAATCGTGGGCAATGACGCTTCAGCAATAAGCTTCTCAGCTTCTTCCTCAATATCTTCCTCTGAAGGCATTCCCTCAGATAGCGGTTCAGCAATTATTTTTTCGGTCTCTCCAGCGCTACTAATCATGTCTTCTAATTCAACACGAATTTCTTCGAGCTCATCGGGTGCGACATCTTTGCGGACGAGTTCAAGTATATTTTTCCCTTCTTTCATTAATCCGACAAAAGCTTTCACGAACTGCTCATCCTCTATTTTGGAGACAATTAATTGAATATTGTTATGGATGCCCATATAGGTGGCCAGTTTTCTTTTTATCATTTTTTGACTTCTAAGAGCTTCTATGAGGAGCCCTTTTTCTCCTTTTTGAGCGGCAGCTCTGACTATTTTATTTACCTTCCTAAGTTTTGATCGATATACTCTAATACGCTTCTCTAGAACATCTAAGTAATAGTTCGCCTGAACTAGATACTTTTGAATTATATCTTGATCTGCGGCAGTCGTATTTTTCTTTCTATTCCTAAAGAAACCTGCCAAGGGTTATCACCTAAAGTATTTCTAAAAATTTTTTTATGTTAAAACTTTTCTATGCATTGTACTTATTTGATGTTTTTTAATCAAATATGCTTACTCTAAGCGGTCTAAAAGAAAAAATGAGCTTATCTACTAGAGGTTATTAAAATGACTCTTATTAACATTTGGAATTATAAGGCACACGATCTTATAAGGGATATTACTGTTATGGATATTAATGATGATGAGATTCAAGAGATTATATTTTCTTCATGGGATGGTAATATCTATGTCATAAAGGGTGATACCGGATCCAGAATCTGGCGTTTCTCTCCAGACAAATTCTCAGGCCCTGCAGAGCGTATTGTTGCTGCAAATTTGAATAATGAAACTGAGAAGTATATTTATGCATCGTTTCATAAGAATTTGCTCTTAGTAAATCTTTCCGAGAAAGCCGTAGAATGGGGACATCCTCTTGATAGTTGGATTCTCTACCTAAATTCGGTAGACATTAATAATGATGGACGAGACGAGGTAATAGCTATCACTAGAAAAGGTTCCGTATACGGTTTAGATTTTAATGGAGAAGTTTTATGGAAGTATGAAACATCTAGCGAGATCCCATTACATTCTATTATCATCGATGACATTAATTTTGATGGAGGAAAAGAGATTTTTCTTGGTGGCTCAAAACCCACCATATTAGATCTAGAAGGAGGAGTATTACAAGTACTAGAAATTGATCCAGTCGTGTCTGCTACATTTGGGGTCTTAGGTAAAAGTTTCGGTAAGACTCTTGTTCTAGGCCATTCAAATGGAATTTCTCTTTTTGAATATAACAAAATTGTAATGAGTAAGAAATATCGCTCCATATACCCCTATATTATAAAAATAGGAGATCCTAACGGGGATTTCTCGAAAGAAATAATTTTAGCAGATTGGATTACGGATTCCATAAGGATATTGGCGATAGATGAAGAAAAAGGTAAAATGACAGAGATGTCTAATATCCAACTTGGGTCGAACGTAACCGAGATGTTGATAAAAGACATAGACGGTAACGATCAGGAAGAGATAATTGTTATTCTAGAAAACAATACCGGTATGATTATTCAGAAAAATAAAAAAATTGATACCTTTAGCAGCTATGGAGCATCACTAGGTCTTCATGTAGATGAGGTATTAAATTTTGGAAATCAAGATCTTTTAGTAAGAACTGGTCGTGAAGAGATCTCATTAATGGTAAAGGCTCCTAGAATTTATGTACCAAATAATATTCTCGCAGGAGAAAATAATAAAATCTGTACTATAAGTTTATCCGGTCAAAGGATATCCCCGTCAAAGGGTATAGAGATCGCTAAAAAAAAATTGATTAGGATACGTAGAAAATTTGGAAGCATGTACCTAACATTATCAAGCCTTCCAGTTCATATTAAATCCGGCAAAGAAGAAAAAATCGCAATAGTTAAAGGAAAAAAGAAAATTTTAGAGAAAAGAATATTACCATATACTCCGAGAAGATTAACATCCACACTACGTATATCATTTAATGATGAAGATATTATCTCAATAGACCCGTTAGAAATTACAAGTATTAGATCTCTTGATTCTCTTGTAGTGTTTAAATTGAACAATAGAAAAGAAAATCATATAAAAGTTGGAGCCAAAAATTCTGGAAACTGCACATTCTTTGCCGAGGTAACTTTTAAGGGAAAAAAGCCGTCAAAAGAAATTATTCATGCGCTGATAGCCAAATCGTTAGAGGTCTCTACGAAGGAGCGGCAATTCCTATTTGATTCTGATATAATAGTCATATCTATAAAGAACAACAGTAATGTGAAGCTGAAAGTACGAATTTCTGGCGATGATCCCATCGAAATATCCGATTCAAATTTAACTTTAGAGCCTCTTACTGGTAGGGAAATCAAAATTCCCATAAAACTAGATCTAGATAAGATATCAGATTTTATTAAAGGCACGCTAAGGCTATACTATAAGGGACTTTTAGAGCATATGATCCCTATACCCCTAAACATATATGGTATAAAACGGGATATGATGCAAAAGATTGTATCTGACTTAAAGGAAGCAAGTATTAGAAAAGATGAGATGATATCAAAAATTTCGGAGCTTACAAAAATTCCTCCAGAAATTATTCCAGAGATTTTAAGTCTATTATCTTCTTAAGGTTCCTTATGTTCCTTAGGTATCGAATATAACTTGGCATATTATCAATAAGGACATCTACAAGATTATTCAGCTCTTCTATCCTTGAAATATGTGGAAAAATTCTCCTAAATTCATTTCTATAGTTATTGAGAATTTTTATCCCTAAGCTTTCGAGTTCCAAACCAAGTTTTCTTGCTTCAAGCTCTCCGGCTTTGTCAAAGTCTGTTAATATTAAGACATTTTGTGGCTTTTCCGCAGTAATCTTATCTATTGTTTTTTCAATACCATGTGCTTGGCATTTAACAATTACACCAGAGAAATGTAACTTCTTCAAGACTTTTTCGTCATGCTTTCCCTCTATGACTATTACTAACTTGTCTTTACCCAGAATTTCAGTCCAAATCTTCCAGAATCTATTGAATAAACTCTGCTTAATCTCTTTCATTGCTGTTCACATTTTAATGCTGGGTAGCAATAGCAATAAAAATTTATTTGTAATTACTTTTAATCGTGTGAATTTTTTAAAAATACTCTACTGAGGGATAAGATTTGAAATTTTCTTTAGATGAAGATTTCGCTAGATATGCTGTCGAGTTGGCGTTATCAAAAGGGGTTGATTATGCCGAAGCAAGAATTCAAAATGATACGGAGAGGGTCTACATTCTGAAAAACGGGAAACCTGATGCTATGGGCATATCCAAGGAACTAGGCATCTCTATTCGTGTCCTCGTGAAAGGTTCGATGGGCTTTGCAGCTACTGATGATTGGCAAAATAAGGAAAAAATACGAATGATAGTTGAAGATGCTGTTCGGATGGCAAAAGCGAACAGATTAGGTGATGAAAAATTATCAGAGGAATCATCTTTTAATGTCAGTCTATTTGTAAAACCAAAAATCGATCCTTGGAATGTTTCTATGGAAGAAAAAATTAAGTTTCTTACCGAGATCGATAAATTTTTAATCGAAGCGGATCCAACAGCGAAAGTACCCAATCGGATGCATTATTTGCTAGAGAAATCCACTGAGAAAGTATTCTATAATAGTGAGGGAACCGTAATCATAAGCTCTATACCAAGGATTGCCTACTTTTCTTTTTTTGTAGTAGTTGTGAATGGTAAATTTGATACAAGATTTATACAGAAGGGCGAGTCTAGAGGTTGGGAAGCTCTAAAAGATTGGAATTTAAGTACATACTTAGCAGGAGAAGCCAAGGCCTTATCTAAACTCCTTCGCGAGGCGGTAGAACCCCCAGAAGGAGAACTAGATGTTATAATTGGACCGAGTGTCTCCGGTTTGGCTGCTCACGAATCAGTAGGTCATCCGTATGAGGCTGATAGGATTTGGGGTCGCGAAGGCGCGCAGGCTGGAGAATCGTTTGTAAATCCTGATATGTTAAAGACGAAAATTGGTTCTGATGTTGTTACAGTAATTGATGATCCCACAATACCTAACAGCTATGGATTCTATCTCTATGATGATGAGGGAGTTAAAGCAAAACCTCGATTCTTGATTAAAGAGGGCTACATTAATGAATTTCTCCACAATAGAGAAACTGCAGTAAGATTCGGAACTAAAAGTAATGCCGCTGCAAGAGCAAGCGCATATAATAGAGAACCCATAGTAAGAATGGCAAACACGTATGTTGCGCCAGGAGATTACACATTTGATGAATTACTTGAAGACATTAGATTTGGTGTGTATGTCAAAACGTTCGGTGAGTGGAATATTGACGATAGGAGATTCAACATGAGATTCGTTGGAAAAGAGGCATGGTTAATCGAGAATGGCCGATTAACTAAACTTGTAAGGAATCCAATACTTGAGATTACCACGCCAGCATATTACGCAAGTATCGATGCAATTGATAAGAATTTGGAATTTGAGGCAGCTACCTGTGGGAAAGGGGATCCGGGGCAAGGCGTTCCTGTTTGGACAGGAGGTCCAAATATCCGTCTTAGAAATATTCGTGTATTGAAGGGGTGAATTTTATGGAACTCTCTGAGAGAAAAAACGAGATTATAGGCCTAGGTGAGAAATTATTAGCTAAGCTTTTAGATAAAGGTGTAGATTCGGTTGCCATATTAATAGACTCACATATTTCGAGGCAAGTTCGCTTTGCGGTAAATCAAATTGTTGCAACAAAAACATGGGATGAAACAAATATTGGAGTTATGATCGATAAGGATAAAAAAGTAGTCGTTTTTGAAATAGGGCTTGCGTCGCTTTCTGATATTGATGAAATTTCTAATCAATTAATGATGTATATTAAGAATGTATCTCCACGAGAGGATTATGCACCACTACCCGAGCCATCAATGAAATATCCAGAGCTTAAGGATAACTGGGATGAGAATATATTAAAGAATCCAGAAATGCACGTAAATTTGGCTTTTGATGTAATTGATTCTGGTAAGAAAGCCGGTGCTAAGAGAATGGCAGGAACTTTATTATCTAAAGCCATGTTCTTATGTTTAATAACGAGTAATGGTTCCAAACTAACACAAGAAAGCACACAAGTGTATCTCGATGTTCGTGCTTTTATGGATAAAGAATCAACAGGACATGCATCTATTGCAGGTACTAAATTAAGCCAAATAGATGCTTCAAAAGTGGCGGAAGAGGCAGCATCTACAGCGAAATTATCCCAAAAATATCAGACAATAGATCCTGGAAGATATGATACATTTTTCACTTATGATGCAACAGCAGCGCTATTAAATCTCGTCGGTGGAGCGACATCTGCATTTGCTGTTGAAACGGGGCAGTCATTTTTTATCAAAAAATTACATACCAACGTGGCCCCAGAAATTGTTAATCTAAAAGATGATCCTCTTTTCTCAGGAGCATACAATTCCAGAGCTTTTGATGATGAGGGCTCTCCTACACGTGCTAATGAGCTTATAGTATCTGGTGAGTTAAAGACATATCTTCATAATAGATTTACAGCCAAAAAGTTTGGTAGTGAGTTAACAGGAAACGCGGGATGGATTTCGCCCCGAGCTTGGAATCTAGTTTTAGAACCTGGCGATCAGAGTATAAATGAAATGATCGAAAACATAAGAAACGGACTAGTAATTCATAATGTAACTTACATCAGATTCCAGAATTATATGGCAGGCGATTTCTCAGGAATTATAAGAGATGGCGTTTTTCTAGTAAAAAATGGCGAGATAGCAGCAGCAGTTCGTGGATTAAGGCTAAGTGATAATACGTTAAGAATGTTATCAAATATTATAGCTATTGGAAAGGAAAGAAGGCAGATCTTTCATTGGTGGCTTGAACAAGATATACCAGTGCTAACTGCACCAATCATTGTTAAAGACGTAAATTACACGAAAGCTGTTAAATAAAGTAGTTATTTCTAAATTTCTTTTTCTTCCTTTTCTTCTTCTGAAATTATTGATGTCAAGGGCTTAGCTTTTTTCCAATATTCCCTCAGTATATCTAAAAGCTTTTTAGTTAGCGTTTCACGTTCTTCTTTTGGTAGGGTTTCATCTCTATATAGTTCTATTTGCTGTAGAAAGGGCTCTAATTCATCGATCGTAATTGGAAGAATGTCTACAAGTTGCACTGCAATGATCTTAGGAATATGAACATTATCTATTAGTTCCTTTAACAATTCTCTGGCATCGTCTTCATTAAGCCTAACTTTATTTATGGCATATTCATAGGTTCGTCTCTGATCAGCGATGTCCCAGTAATCGGCATCACCCTTTCTTTTCTTAAGTAATTTTATGATATCCCATAGCATTAAAGGTTCTTCATGCTCTATCTCCAAATCATTCACCTCAAATTAAATGATTTAAGTCTCTTCTTGTCCTCTAATTATATATTTGAAGTCGGAAGACTTATGTTTCACTTGTAGGTTTTTACTAAATAAAAATAAATCACTTTGAATGAGGATACAAAATTGCCGCTTTGGAGATTATTTGACGATATCATAGCATTTAGTAGACTATATTTAAAAAACACAAATGAGTTACGGATGTTAATTGCAAGTTATGATAGAAACCTTAAACTTCTTGATAGAGAGGGGCAAGTTCTTCAGAGATGTATACTTAAAGCCCCGATTGAGCATGGACGAGTATTAACAATTCCTACGACTCAAAGAAATTGGGATAATATTGCATGTATTATTGTTGGATGCACTAGAAACGGGTATTTATCTTTTTTAGATAAGAATTTTAATAGCAAATTCTCAGAGGATTTATCTAGGAACTCCTTTGTCGGTGTTAGTTTACTAAAATCTAAACCAATTAGAGAGAAGGAGTTCGTGATTGTTGGATCAAAGGATAGAATCAATCTTTATTTGATCAATCAATCTTGCGAATTAGAAAAAAAAGCCGTAATTCCCTTGGTCGGAGTGCCGACAGACACTTTACTTTATGAGTTGAAAGATCAGTATCTGCTTATAACAGTACAGAAAAATCCAACAGGCGTAAACTACTTTTTATTAGAGAAGAATACACTAGAAACTATAGATAAAAGGTCCGTTTCTGATATTATAAACCAGACAATTGTTGGTGTCATGAACTTAGATAGCTATAACAAAAGGTTCCTTATTATAGCTAAAAATAAGTTGCTATGGGCTTTTTTTGACAACAATGCGGTAAAAATAGAGTCTAAATTAACTATAAATTCAAATATTGAGTGGAAATGCGGGAGCATTATTGAGACCGATAATAAAAAAAATCTGATAATGGGTAGCCAAGTAGGCTTGAATGAACTTAAAAAGAAGAATCTTTCAGTACTTTACATGATCGATCTTACAACAAAAACAATTATAGATGAGCTTAAATTACCAGGTTGGATTAAAAAAATGAGAATTTTAAACATAGATTCTGGGATTTACTCTCTGATCTTGGCCGGGAAAAGGATATTTTTAGTACAAATTGGTGAATCTCTGAAGGAAATTACAAATAATAAATTCGATAGTGTACCATGGAGTCTAGACATTTTGCAAGGAAATAAGAAGGTCTATGTTTTAATTGGTTTTAGCAATGGGGAAGTAGCGTTAGGGGAGCTAACAACTAATCTGGAGCTAAGAATATAAAATCCAGTTCTATAAAACATTTTTAAAATACATTTCCTTAATTTTTGATAATTGAACGCAAATGAGAATGCCAAGGATTGTGGTCTAGTTGAGTAAAAAAAGTGTAGAGAGCCTATCAATTGATGCTCTTAAATCCGTTTCATCAAGAACAAAGGAAAAACTGAAGTTGGCCGGATTATTCTTACTCAAAGATGTACTAATATTTCATCCAATACGTCTTGCAGAAATTGCGGGTTTTTCCGTAGAGACGGCAGAAAAAGTTGTAGAAGAAGCTATTAAAATTATAGAAGAGCATGATAGGAAAATCTTTGGTCTTGAGCGGGCTTCTAAGATTTTAGTAGAAAAAAAAGAAAGAAAATTTTTGCATACGGGGTCAAAAAATTTAGATGAAATTCTCGGTGGCGGCTATGCTGCAGGAGAAGTTACGGAATTAGCGGGCGAATATCGAACTGGAAAGAGTCAAGCATGTTATACCGCTATGGCAACTGCTTTTTTACCAATAGAAGAAGGCGGATTAAATGACGGAAAAATTGGTATTGTGTTGATAGATTCTGAGAATACCTTCGTACCTAGCAGATTAGAGCCGATATTCAAAAGATTTGGAATCGAGCCAAAAGAGGCTTTAGATATGATTTTTGTAGGGCGGCCAAAAAACGCATATCATCAGATGCGCATGATAAATGAACTCGTTAAGGTCCTAAAGGAGAATAATATTAAGCTCATAATTGTAGATTCCTTAACCAAGTTGCCGAGAGCAGATTTTACTGGTAGAGGAGAGCTTTATGAAAGACAAAGATTGATTCTCTCTATGATCGAAAGCCTAAGAAGGCTTGTAGAAACGTATGATATTGTTGGCCTTGTGACGAATCAGGTTGTTGCTATGCCTGATGTTTTCTTCGGAAGACCGATAAAGCCTATTGGTGGGCATGTTCTCGCACATAATGTTGATACTCGGTTGTTTCTGAGTTTTGTTAAAGAGAATATCCGTTCTATAGAAATTTTAGATTCAAGCAGATTACCTCCAGCAAAAACAAGGATACAGATTACAGAAGCAGGAATAACCGACCCAGAAAAGTAGTGTAGATACCATTTATTTCTGAATTCAAAAAAATGAGTGGCGGGCCCGGCGGGATTTGAACCCGCGACCTACGGCTCCGAAGGCCGTCGCTCTATCCATACTGAGCTACGGGCCCATTTCTTTATGAAGATATAAAAAGAATATAAGAAGATATAAAGGGAGTTATGTCTTTCTATCCTTTAGAGTCTCAATACTTTCAACCTTTATTTTCGTCTTACCAACAATTTTATTATCGATATCTCGGCCAACTACGAGAATAATGCCTGTATCCTTAATGTTGTCCAGCAACTCGGAGCTTACTTTACTGTCAACCAATAAGATCATTCGATCCTTCTTGTCTACTTTTTTGATTAATTCTGGTAACTTTGAGATTTTCCCCGATAGGATCTTACTATACTTGGAATCTAATAAAAGAAATTTTTCTGTACCAAGCAATTTACGCATGTACCTGAGCAAAGGTTTCTGTGCATTATTTTTATTTACATCTTCATCAGTTTTTTTCTCCTCGATCTTGGTTTCTTTCTGAGATTCCGATGTTTCATCAAAAAGCGATAAGGCTTTCTCGATATCTATCTTTAAATTCTCTGCTGGAATTCGTCTAGATAAAGCTCGCTTTATTTCTTTAAGTGAAAGGTACTGAACCTCCTTTCCCTTAGGGGCTCTTGCAATATAATCAACATCTGCAACCTGTAACAATTCCTTCAATATAAGTAGGCCACTACGATCACCATCCACAAAGGCAGTAACTACTTTTCTTTTGGATAGATCAATAATTGTTTTGGGTATATGAGTCCCCTCAACAGCTATAACTGCATCGAAACCATGTTTTAGTAGATTTACTACATCTGCACGGCCTTCCACTACGATAATTTCATCGCTAGTTTTAATTCCAGGTCCTGCTGGCAACTTTTCTGGACCTACCATAATAATTTTTGATTTCTTTGCTTCTTCTTCAATTCTCTTAAGAATATCTGCATTTTCTGGCGCTACAATATCATCCCATCTTCTGAGAATTTCAGCGGCTCTTTTAACGATATTTTCTTTCTTTATCTTTCTTATATCCTCAATTCTTATTATCGACGTTTCTGCTTTACTTGGTCCAACGCGATCTATTGATTCTAGTGCTGCAGCAAGAACTGCGACCTCTAATTTAGTCATGTTACATGGTACAATAATTTTTGCATCAGTTTTTCCTTCCCGATGCGATACTTTAACGTTTATCCTATCGATTTTTCCAATTCTTTGTAATTCTTGGAGGTCCATACTACTAGGTAATAATCCATCTAATTGGCCAAAAATGGCACCAATAATATCATGTTTTTCAACGATTCCCTCTATATACATCTTCGCTTGAATTATATACTTAGCATAAGAGGCACTAATAAATCCTTCCTCTGTTGTTGTCAAATTAATCACCATCATTATTGATTCTAGATCTGTCTTGTTCCGTGCTTATAATAGGTCTTTGTCAGATCTATTAGCTAAATGCACCTACTATTAGTTATATTCTAAACTAGGATGCATATTTATTTATTAGTAAGGTTAAATTTTTAATTCACTTACAATAAAAATTTTAAAGTGTGGTACAGTTCCTATTAATTCAAACCTCGTAAATAATGCCGGGGTTGCCGAGTGGTAAGGCGGCGGATCCGTGTACGATAGTGTACGGAGCCGAGCCTGCTAAGCCGTTGGCGATATCGCCTCGCGGGTTCGAATCCCGTCCCCGGCACCAAATTTCTCTCTATAATTAGGCATATATCCGAAGGCTATAATTAACATAAACATTGACTATATGAAGTATACCTCAGGAGGAATATCTTTTAATAAAATTATTGAGCTCCTATATTAATACGAATTTTGGATGGGCGGGTGGTCTAGTGGCTATGACGCCGCACTCAGAATCGATTGTAGATTCTGAGGGCGAAGCTCACAACGCGGAAGTCGGCGGTTCGAATCCGTCCCCGCCCACCAATATTTAAAAGCTACGATGAGCAACAGGATGAAAACACATGGTACGAGAGAAAGATCGCTGGTTTCTAATAGAGTTCTCTGGAACGGACTCGCCTGAAAGCGTTATTAAATTTCTAAGGAAGAAAATTATGGAGTTTTTTGGATTGTTTGGTGCTATAGCCGCATTTTTCAAAGTTATTGAAGTTAATAAAAAAAGAAAGTTAATATTAATTAATATTCCAGTTAAAGGAATGGATATTCTCCGGGCAGCTCTTTTCGAATTAAGGAAAATCGATAATAAAAGAATTTTTTTGAACGATTTTCTAGTTAGTGGTACTATAAAAAAACTAAAGGAAAAACAAGAAAATAAAATTACACTAGAAGAATTTCTTAATAAAGAAAGGAATCGAATAAAAGAACTGGGATTAGAGCATATTATCTGGCAAGAAGATTCCTTTTATATCGATTTCTTAAAAGAGTTTCGTGAGAGATTAATGGAGCAAGAATCCTGAAAACAATTTTTGCCTGATATTCCGAGAATTTTTTGTGGCGGGCCCGGCGGGATTTGAACCCGCGACCTACGGCTTAGAAGGCCGTCGCTCTATCCATGCTGAGCTACGGGCCCATTCCTATTTAATTCACTATATTTTTCCTTCGCTTTATTGTATCTGACATTAGATATGTACTTAATTATAAGTTTTTCTGATTTAATAATACTTAAAATCTACGCGGATTATGTGATAAAAAGAATCTGTTAGGCATGCTAAAAGTAGCAAATTTAAATCCTAGTAATTAGTATAGTCAATCTAATTCTTTTTATCCGTTTAATATCACGCCATATGATGCGAGTATTTTGCCGTACAACCGTAACCAACGCCTTGAATAGC